>JAHFGR010000198.1 GCA_023247345.1 Microcaldota archaeon
CCAGCTTTTAGAATAATAAACAATTAAATAGTTTAGTATGAGATCTAGATCAGAGGTGTAAATAGGATGCTCGCAATTATAGGTGGAAGCGGATTTTATTATTTGGGGAAAGAAGTTGACAAAATCCCGGTTATTACACCATATGGAAATGTGGAGGTAATTAAGGCAAAATTATATAGTAAAGATGAAGTTCTTTTTATCCCACGCCATGGCGAAGATCATAGCATCCCGCCACATAAAGTAAATTATCGAGCGAATATTTATGCACTGCAGAAACTGGGCGCAAGCGCTGCATTTGCAACTTATGCAAGCGGAACAATAACTAATTATAAGCCTGGTGATCTCGTGCTTTTAGAAGATTTTTTAGGTTTCAACACACCGATAACGTTTTTTGATGATTTTTCTGCTGGCTTGAAGCATTTTGATTTTACTGAACCATTTGATAAGGATTTACAGAATGCAGTGCTCGAAATAGCAAACTCGCTTAGGATAAAGATAAAAAAGGGCGGGGTAGTTGCAACAACTACTGGGCCAAGGTTCGAAACTAAGGCAGAAATTAAAGCGCTTAAGAAACTCGGTGCGAATCTGGTTAACATGACTAGCGCTTATGAGATTACATTATTTCATGAGATGGAAATTCCGTTCGCAGCAATGGCGGTTGCGACTAATTACGCTTGCGGGATTTCAAAAAAGCGGCTATCGACAGAAGAAGTAATGGAACAAATGAACAATGCTAAGCCTAAGATAAATCTAATTATTAATGGGTTAGTGGATTATGTGCGTTAAGAATAGCACATAAAGTCCTGAAAAATATACCTCCAGTTTCTATCCCCTTCCACAGTATCCGATTCCACTTGTGCTATTAAGGCAACGGTAGCCTGTTCCAAGCGCTACAC
Source organism: Microcaldota archaeon (assembly GCA_023247345.1). GTDB lineage: Archaea > Micrarchaeota > Micrarchaeia > Anstonellales > Bilamarchaeaceae > JAGVWJ01. The sequence continues at coordinate 897 of JAHFGR010000198.1, forward strand.
ATGAGAAATCTATCTCTGTATGCGTAGCACCCTCGCAGAAAGTTTCAAATACGTCTGTTCCACTTGGGTCACAGTAGTCTGAATAAGTTGCCCCGCTTGCATTTACACTTCCAGGTGTAGAATAAGAAGTATCAAGAGAACTACCGAATGGGTCAGATGAATCACTATCTATACATAGGGAAGGTACACATCTTGCTGGTCCTGTACCGGAGATGCTACAGCCTGGACCTTGAGTTACATAACCGGATGGACATGTTGAATTAACACTTGAATAAGTTGAATAACTAGTACATATGGATTCATTTATTATATTAGTGTTATAAGTTTGGCAACTATCATTAGATATACCATCATATATCGTAGTGACGCTTCCACCTACAGTTAGATTATTGCCACCATCACTATCGCTACATCTGCAATTTGAAGAACAAGCATCTCCATTCACCGTATTCCCATCATCACACACTTCTCCAGTCTCAAGAATTCCATCGCCACAAACAGGTGTTGGAATGCAACGAGCAGAAAGAACACTTAGATTTAGATACGTGCAACGTGGCCCAAATGTCGAATATCCTGAAGGACAGGTTGTCCTATTTAATATGGTTGCCCCAGCAAAATTACAATTGTATTGTCCAAGAGAGCTCGCAGATGAATAGTAACATGAGGAAGGATCTCCAGGATCAGTTCCGCTACAGCTACCTCCAACTGAGCTACAGAAATCATTATACGTACCGTTTGAAGTTGTAACTGTTCCACCAACATTAATATCATTTGTCGGATCAGTGTCTCTACATGATGATACTTGACAGGTAGTAGTACAGACATCAGAGTTGTCAGTATTTCCATCATCGCATGCTTCTCCTGCTTCAACTACTCCGTTACCACATACTGCTGCTGGCGGTGGTAAAGGAGTAGGCATTGGTAATGGAACTTTGACTGGTGTTTCGTTTCTACAAGTAGAACTGCAACCATCACCATTTCTAGTATTTTTATCATCACATTGCTCTGTTCCTTCACGAATACCATTACCGCATACTGGAGTCGTCGTCTTTGCAGGTGGCGCAGAGATAAAATTTGTAAATAAGAATACTAACACAATAATTAGAATAAATAATCCGAGAAGATGTGTTTTTTCCATGTTTGCCATCTATTCTTTATCGTAACAAAACTTTTTAAATTATCTTGTCACTTCAATTTCTTTAATCTGCTCTAAATATTCTTTATGCTTAACAAAATAATCGCGAGCTGGTTTAAGCATTTTTATTAGCTCTGCAGAAACTGAATTCTTAAGATCCATCGGATGAAGCTTTCCTTCACTATAAATAGCGCGAAGCTCTTCTGCATTTGTAATCTCTAGGTCTCCGCCAAATTTAGCAGGACGCTCGATTTTCATTGTTCGATCTCGTAAGATCAGATATTCAGCATATTCGATTATTGGATTTCCATCCAAAACTTTTTCCGGGCAAAATGCTTTTGAGATTTTTCTTTTTATATCATCTTCACTGTCATGAACGAATATTGCACTGTCTGGCTTGCTCTTGCTCATTTTAGCTTCCATTTCAGCCTCAACTTTAGCGTCAATGCTAGCAACACCAGTTTCAGCACCAGGTGCATTCATTCTTCCTGTGCCAAGCAAACCAGGAAGTAAATGTCCATGAACTGCGCAGAATTTCTTTTTGAATTTTGGCGCAACCTCGCGGGCAAGCATATGTGCTTTACGCTGATCCATACCTGCGTGCGCAATCTGAACATCAAGCAAAAATATATCAGCAGCCTGCATTGCCG
>JAHFGR010000199.1 GCA_023247345.1 Microcaldota archaeon
GCAGAAAAAGAAGGTGAATTCTCGTTTATATGCTCTGTATTCTGTGGTGAGGGACATAAAGGCATGACAGGAAAGATAGTAGTGAGGTAATGGATTTTATTGACATACAGCGAACCTCAAAAGTATTCGGCAGTGGTCTGCTGACCACTTCTCCATTTTTCTTTGCGACGAAAAATGGACGGTTCGCTACTAGCCAGCCAATCACTGAAAACAACACGAACAAATCCGAAAAACTTTGTTGGCTGGCTATAGCAAAAAAGGCGGCATTATCCGGAGGTAACGTCGCTTACCATTATTTTAACAAGAGTTTGGAAATTCAGAAAAAGAAAGTGTCAAGTGTTTACGATAATTTTACTCTTGCTGATGTTGAAACAGAAAATAAGATTAGAGATATTATCTCGGTTGAATTTCCTGAACACCAGATTATCGGAGAAGAAGGTGGTTCCAAAGGATCATCAGATTATGTTTGGCATATCGATCCTATAGATGGCACGAATAATTATATAGGAAGAAATTCGGATTGGGGCGTCTCAGTGGGTCTTGCTTATCGAAAAGAGCCTATCATCGGAGCTATTTACTTTCCTCTTTCAAAATCACTGTATTTTGCCGAAAAAGGTAAGGGTGCTTTCAAAAACGGAAAAAGAATAAAATGCAGTGGAACGAAATCTCTTGAAAAGTCAATAATCTGCATTTCGAGTTATTTTAAGGGTGAAAATAATAAGGAGAAAATAATTACCCATATAAAGCAAATCGGTGGAAAATGCCTCGGAGTAAGAATGTATGGTTGCGCAATAAAAAATTTTGCAATGCTCGCGGAAGGACAGGTTAGCGCTGCAATTAAACATAAGTTATGGTCATGGGATGCATGCGCTGGCACGGTTCTGGTTAGGGAAGCAGGCGGTGAGGTTTTTTCTATTGATGGAAAGGATTGGACAACTGATAAGGAGTCGGTAATTGCCGCTTGCACAAATGAGCTTAAGAAGGAGATATTGAAATTAAGGATATGAGTTGAAGTGAATCAATAATTTGGGTAGTTTTATTATACGTGAACTAACCTGCGAGCAGGCCTCAGAGTTTCAAGGTGAGAATTTACCTTTTGCCGATAACACGTCGATGAAGGTTTTTCGATTCATTTCGGCTCTACGTCGAAGTGCCGGAAAAAGCTAAATAGACACGTTTCAAGTGTTTTTCTATGGTCAAACGCGATATTTATAAAGGTTTCCTTGTGTGATGCGAGTGCATTAGCAACAAGCTTTACATTTCAACAATTTAGTGCAATAGTAAGAGATTCTAACACAAACTTAATCGAGCTAGGCCAAACAGTAAGATCAGAAACCCTAGACGCAATGAGAAATCTAGTACATTGTTAAAAATAGAAGGATAAACCTTTTTTATTATACGACGTACCTGGAGGAAAAGTTGTGGCAAAGTTTAACGAATTATTTGAGGACATAACTACACAATAGCAATTTATTTAAACCAAGAATACGTTTGTATTTCATGAAGTTGGATGACAAGGACCGGATTATTTTATCTCTACTTAAAAAAAATTCCCGCGAAAGCAATACCAACATTGCGAAATATGTCGGGCTTACAGAAGGTGCCGTAAGAAGCAGGATTAACAAACTTGTTGAGAATAAGATTATTGAAAGGTTCACAATTGAGTCAAGCTCCTCCTCTTTTTTTGGCATTGCAATGGTTAAGGCAAAAAAAGATGTTAAAGTATTGCTTTCAGAAGTTAAAACTTCAGGCATAGCAAAGGAATCATATGAAATTTCAGGAGATTATGATGCCTGTGTTATTCTCGAAGGTGAAAGTTTACAGGATATTGATAAAAAGATTGATGAACTTAGGAAATTGAAGTTCGTTCTAGATACCAAGACTTATATATCGTTTAGGAAATATTGAGAAGTATAATTTTTCTATTGGATAGAGGCTAATATGGATTGGGTAAAGGGTTTTTTACTTATAACGATTGGAATCGCAGTAGTCTTCATAATCTTAAGAGAAAAAATACTTTCGCTTTTGGATAATGATAATACCAACACCACCAAAAAATCCCGTAATATAAAATTTAAACCTAAGCATTTTATTATTTTTACACAGCTAGTCATACTGCTAACGCTTTTCAGTAATAATCCTTTTGTGCCTTTGTTTTTACTACAAACATGGTGCCTCTTTTCACAGTTTGCACTTGTTTTATTTGTGGTTTCTTTCATTTTGTTAGAATCGAAAAAATTCAAGGAGTATAGTCTGATACGGGCACTATTTTCTATCTTAGCTATGATTGCACTTACAATTCTTGTTTTTCTTGACATTGCAGGTTCGGCAATCTGGATTGCTGCAGGTTTTATTGAAGTTTTAGATTTCTTTAACTAAAGGCCAACTAGAGGCGAGCGCCGTTGATACGGCGGAGCTTGCCCGCCGAGAAGGCGCGAGCAGGGGGGTTATAGGGGCGCAGCCCCTATCTTCATTAAGAAATTGGCAATCGAATAGAAATCCTATTGTTCTTAGCTTTTTTATGTCCTTAATACTTCCAGTTGCCAGGTTCTGTTGATCTTTTTATAGTGATTTTGGTACTAGTTTCAGTTGGTTCATTCGGGGCAATCCCATGGGTATCACATGTTAGTTTTCCTTCGGTACATACTCTAGTTGATGTCATTCTAA
>JAHFGR010000029.1:0-2432 GCA_023247345.1 Microcaldota archaeon
CTGGCATTAATGTATCTGCTGCGTAAGTATCAACTGCGCCTGCAAATTTATCCCATTGCGGCCTCTTGAAGATCAAAAATGGAACGCCAAATTTGCCATGGATAACCTGCTGGGTCATTTCCATGTCCTCGCGAACCTGCTGTTCTGCCTGCTCGCGTGTTGCAAATGCATCATGCGCCTCTATCCAATAGAATTCACGACTGCGAATAAATGGTTTTGTTGCTTTTGTTTCATGCCGCCAAACCTGGCAGCTTTGATAAATTTTTAATGGCAAATCTTTCAGGCCGTTTATCCATAACGCATAGATAGGATACATTGCTGTCTCGCTAGTTGGGCGCATCGCATATTTCTGCTCTAGCTTCTCGCTACCAGCTTGAGTAACCCAAAGAACTTCAGGCACAAATCCCGCAACGTGCTCGCTTTCTTTGAGCAAATATTCTTCAGGAATTAGTGCGGGGAAAAACGCTGGAACGTGCCCACGTTGCTCTAACTCTGCTTCGTAAAGAGCGTACATTTTTTTCATGCTTGCAACGCTCCAGGGCATGAAAACGATAAATCCTTTCAAATTGTAGCGCAGATCGCAAAGCTCTGCTTCTTTTATTATTGAATTATACCATTCGCTAAAGTTAGATTTTGGAATGTTCATAATTTCACCGAAATTTGAACAGATTTGAACTTGTTCAAACAGATATTCATAATGGGGTTCACCATTTATAAAATTTTAGTAGAGATTATTTAAAAGACATACACCAATGTTCATATTCCTTATGCGTAGCAAAACAATGTAAGATATAGAGTTTGTCCTTATCTATTTGATAAACCAACCTAGATTGTTTAGTAACATTTTCGACATTGTATGGTAAACCGAATTTTAAATGCCTTCTTGGGGGCATATTGCTTATTTTTTCAATATGTTTTATAAAAAATTTTCTAAGTGTTTGATCTGTATCGTCTAATTCTTTTTCTGCAATTTCCGATATGATAACTTCCATGACATCAGATATTATATTTCTTTTTTATCTCATCTAGGGATTTCGTTTTGATTTTGCCGCTTTTTATCTCTTGCATCTCTAGTTCTATGCCTTTATTTACTAGTTGAACCTCTTCTTCTTCAATTTCTCTTTCATACACCAAAAGTGCTTGCCTAACAACTTCTGTTTGATTTCCTGCATAGCCTTTTTCAATTACTCTTTTGATTATAACCTCGTATGGTTCGCCCAAATTAACATTCATAATCTCACCCTTGCTAACTATGTATATGCATCTAATGTACAATAAAGTTTATAATAGATGTACATTGGATGCGCATTATATGAATTTAGGAGCTTGAGGATAACAATTAAAAAATTTATAAACAAACATTAATAAAGTGTTATAAGCAATGATAACTAAAGAGATATGATATGGCAAGCAAAAAACCAGTTATTGTGGATTTTGGAAGGGCAGGGGATCGTGGACCGCAGGCATTAATGCAAGTTAAACTAGGTAGATTAAGAGGAGTACATGCAATAAGAGTAGATGATGATGGAAAACCCGCTCACCTTGGAAGGGCAACCTTTACAAGCCATTTTATGACAAAGGAAAGACCTAAAGGCGAAAGAAGATTCTCGCAAGCAGTTGTTTTAGATATTCATCGTCCGAGCAGTCCTGCAGAGAGCGAGGAAGCAGTTAGAAGATTCAAAAAATACAAAGAAGACGAATAACTTATTTTATCAAACTAAAAAGGTTTATTGCATCTACCATCTGAGTTATAAATCCAGTTACCAAAAATGCTGTTCCAATAAGAATAGCAGAGATCATTAATGCAACCGCAACATTGCCTTTGCGCAACTCGGCGAGTTCTTGAATATCGAAAGTAAGTTTATCCGCGACCTGAAAACTAATATATAAAGCCAAAACTGAGAAAAGCACTGCTAAAAATACATTTATAAGCGCAACAATAAGAAATAAGAAAAACGAAGAAACCGGTTTAAACTTTTCAATAGCATTTATAGATGAAAACGCTGTTGGCGCGATCATAACTAAAACTGAGATAATTACACCTACAAACATAGTGCCAACAGCAATATTTCCTTTCTTAAGTTCTTTCCATTCATCGAGCTCGCCTGTCATTTTGTTAAGTAAATTTAGCCCAAAGAAAACAGATAAAACCGAGCTTATCAGACCAACAAATAAATGAACTAACGATAGCGCAAAACTAGTTGCAACCTGCTCAGCAGTCATAAATTAAATATAAAGATTAGATTAATAAATCTGATCTAGAACAAACGAAAGTATGCATTTGGAAAAAAATCATATTGAATTTTTAGAGCTTTGTGAAAAAGCGCGAGAGTATGCGCTTAGAATGGAAAATCCAATTATCGTTCACCATTATGATGCAGACGGCTTAGCCAGCGGCGCGATAGTCTGTTCTGCTTTTATTAAGGCAAATA
>JAHFGR010000029.1:2442-10418 GCA_023247345.1 Microcaldota archaeon
ATTTCGAAGATTATGCATAAAAAAACTCGACAACGAGATAATTGAAAAACTAAAGGAAGATAACGAACGCGAGATAATTTTTGTTGATCTTGGATCGGGGAACGCAAGAGTTAATGAATTAGCTGAAAACGCGGACATAATTATTATTGATCACCATCAGCCGTTGCCAGAAATAAAAGTAAACTTTCACGTTAATTGTATGCTTTATGGCCTTGATGGTGGCGAGGAACTAAGCGCTGCGAGCACTGCGTATTTGGTTTTTCGAGAACGTGTTGATCTTGCGATCACTGGTGCAGTTGCAGACCAGCAAGCACCATTTCAAGGTATGAACCGCTATGTTTTGGAAGAAGCAATCGCAAAGAACGAGGTAAAAATAGAAAACGATTTATGTTTTTACGGAAGATACGCACGCCCATTGTTGCAATTTCTTTCGCTAAGCGATGACCCTTATATTCCAGGAATAAGCTACAACGAAGATCGTGCATTGCAGTTTTTGAATGATTTAAAAATAGAATTAAAGGAAGGGGGAGGAAAAGAGAGGAAAACACATGAAGAAAAAGCATGGGAAGGCGAAAAATGGAAGACTTATTCTGATTTGACCAAAGAAGAAAAATTAAGACTAGTGAATGCACTAGTCGATATTCTTATAAGCAGGGGGAATTACCAAAAGGCCAAGGAGATTATTTGCGAGAGTTATATTTTTCCTAACCATAATAAAGACGAAACTTACGAAGCGAGCGAGTTTTCAACGCTTCTTAATGCCTGCGGAAGGCATAATGCGCATGAGATTGCAATGGGCGTTTGTTTGAATGATAAAGAAGCAATGGAAAGGGCAAAGGAACTTTTATTATTTCATAAACAAAAAATAAGACAGGGAATAGAATTTGCGCTTAACAATACGAAAGATTTTGGAAAATTTTATTTTATAGATGCCCGAGGCATAATAGATGAAGGAATAATCGGAATAGTTTGCGGGATAACTATTCCTTACAATGCAAAAAAACCAATAATCGGAGTATCATTAGGAGAAAATGGAACACTAAAATTTTCTGGCAGGGCGACAAAAAAACTTATAGAAAGCGGAACTAATCTTGGCGAGGCGATGAAATACGCGTGCTCAAAAGCAGAAGGTATTGGTGGTGGCCACAAAATAGCTGCTGGTGCTAGCATCAATCAGACAAAATTAAACGAGTTTTTGATTGCGCTCGGTGAGAGGATTGGGTAGGATATTGATAAAATAAGATGATAAAATAAGACCGTTGTCGTAGTTTTAGGACATCAAAAGGAGACATTTAAATACTGAAAAAATGTATTCAAATTATGAAAACTCTTAGTTTTAGAAATGATACTGCTAATGCTAAAAATGAGTCTCATAAATCAGACGGAGGCATTAAAACATTTCTAAGAAGCGCTGCGCTAGCAGATGGTTATAATATATCTGTTAAAGGCGGGCTAACCGTCTGGGCCTCGCCATGGCGAACTATAAAATATTATTATGGGAAAAAAGGGAGAAAATGGAACACTGCTGAACGAATAACGAGCGGAATCTTGGGTTATTATGGTCTCTATGGAAACAAAGCTGGCAAGGTAGATGCCGATGGATGCGTAACGCTTTCTGATGGCGGAGCGGTAAGCGATAGAAAACTTACAGAAGTAGAATTGGCTAAAATTGATGTGGAACTGGTTGGACAAATTATCGAGCGTGGAGAATTAAAAAGAATAGCAATGATCCTAGAACCTAGCCATAATTTAGATGACCGTAATGGTGTGCATACAAAGGAATGTGGAGAACCTAATCTGCATATACCAACAGCACATAATTTAGAGAATTCTGAAGGCGGCCATCGTGAATCACATAACCATCATAGTGACGCTTCAAATGATCATGCAGGCATTGAACACGATCCGTTGGCGTATATTGCGCATATGGGATTGGGTCATGGGCACAATCCTTTCTGGTGGTTGCATTTATATGGACCGCATCATGGTGATAATCACAGAACTCGTGATGTTGAACATAGACAAACTCATGAAGGCCACGAGTCAGGCCATGAAACAGGGGAAAATATAGCGCATGGCAAACAAGATGAAAAACACGAGCCACATGGAGAGCACCACCGCGATTTATATCATGCAAATGCTAGCTATCATGCGATTGAGCATGACCCATTAGCATATATCGCACATATGGGACTAGGACATAGTCATAATCCTTTCTGGTGGTTACATTTATATGGACCGCATCATGGAAACGACCATAAAGCGCACGACGTTTCGCATAAACAGAGAAGTCACCAGACGGGTCATGAAGAGGCATTGCATTTATTAGCGCATTTATCAGTTGGACATACGGACCGTATGCCAGAACTTCATGAATTACATTTAGTTCCTTCCCATATGGATGTACAACACTTTGTTCATTTGGAAGATAGAAACGAAACTGGAGATGTGGCTGCCGTCGCTACAGATGTACCTATCGGATTAATTTTTGATCTAAGAGATAGGCAAACTAGCGCTCGACAGGTCGTTGCTAGTGCGTTACCGCCACTAGAATAGAAAGATTAACACTAAAAAAATTAGAAATTTTGATAACCAGAAAGATTTATATAGGTGTTATAGTAATAATATCTTTTAGGTTTAACGCTCTTTTTGAGTGCATGGGAGGATAACTGGTCGCCTTGCCAGCGCAATAGTGCGCTGGCCTTTTTCTCTTTACAATTGAAGCCTTTTACTTCAGTTTCACTCATGTCAAAAGGCTTCAGCCAAAAATCATTAGATAAAACTTAAAAGACTCTCAATCAGATCTATTTTATGAACCAATACGACCAGAAACTAGTAGATTTCATAAAGAAAAATAATATTAAAGTGGAACATCTGATCTTCGAAACATCATGCCACAGCGTAGAGGAAGCAGCAGCATCTGCTAACGCGAAGCCAGAGGACTTCGTAAAAAACGTTTGTATAATAAATGAGGTAAAGGACGAACTAATTGTTTGTATCGTCCCGGGCAACAAAAGACTCGACATGAAAAAGCTCGCCGCACTTGTTGGAACAAAAAAATTGAGAATGGCAAATGCCGATGAAATCTTAGAAAAAACAGGTTACCCTATGGGTGGAACGCCTTCTTTCAGCTATTCTGCAAACTTTTTTATCGATAATGAAGTCTTTGTTAAGCAGGTGGTTTATAGCGGTGGTGGATCGCAGAATTCGCTAACTAAAGTTTCGCCTTCTGAGATGATTAAAATAAACAATGCGACGAAGGCTGATTTGACAAAATAAGCATGGTGTGAAAATGGAATATAAAATAAGCTTAAACGATTGTAAAGAATTTATAGCTGGAGACAATACTTTTTTAAGGGAAATTTTGCACCCGAACAAGAAAGATTTAAAGTTAAGATACTCTCTGGCGTGGTTCACAGTGCCACCGAACAAAAAAACATTCAGGCATTCGTTGAAAAGTAGCGAGATATATTATATAATTCCAGGAAACGGAAGGATGCACATCGGGGATAAGGAATTTGATGTGGGTACAAATGATACTGTTTACATTCCCCCAAATTCAACTCAATATATTCAAAATAAATCAGATAGAGAATCGATAATCGCGCTGTGTATAGTCGATCCTGCTTGGAAAAAAGAGGATGAAACTGTTTACGAATAGGTGTTTTTTTGAATGAATTAATCGAAATAGACGGAGATTATCTAGAGGGCGGGGGCCAAATAATCCGTACATCTATGAGTCTTGCGGCAATTACAAAAAAACCAATCCACATATTTAACATCAGGGCAAAGCGCCCAAATCCAGGTTTGCAAGCGCAGCATTTAACAGCATGCAAAGCAGTACGCAATATTTGCCGCGGAACGCTCGAGCAGGCAGAAATCGGCAGTCAGGAACTTATCTTTAAGCCAGGTGAAATTATTGGCGGAAAATACGAATTTAACATCGGAACTGCAGGCAGTGTTTGCTTAGTCGCACAAACAGTATTACCAATTTTGTTTCACGCTGAAAAACCAAGCACTATCCGCATAATCGGCGGAACGCATGTGATGAAATCGCCAAGCTATGACTATTTTGAGAATGTTTTCCTACCGGCAATTAAAGTAATGGGTGCTAAGATAAACTCGCGAATATTAAAAAGCGGGTATTATCCTAGAGGCGGAGGCGACGTAGAACTGGAAACAGAACCTTCAAAATTCAGAGGAAAAATAGACTGGGAAAAAGAAGAAATAATAAAGGTAATTATAAGAATCTCGAATCTGCCGATGGGAATTGCAATAAGAGAAAAGAAAATTTTCGTACAAAGTGAAATTGAAAAAGTAAAAATTTACGAGGAAATGGGAGACATCGGTAATGCGTTGCTAGCGTGGCAGGATTATCGAGGTATTTGTGTTTTAGGCGAAAAAGGAAAACGTGCAGAGCAAGTAGCTCAAGAAGCGCTTAATGAACTGAAAAAAGAACATGCTAGCAACGTAGACAAGCACCTTGCAGATCAACTTCTGTTATATGCCGCATTGGCAGATAATCAAACTTCCTTTAAAACTAGTGAGATAACCGATCATTTTCGCACAAATGCAGAAATAATAAAAAAATTCCTAGATAAAAAAATTGAAGTCAAAGAACTGAATACTGTTGTAATAGGGTAAATTTAATCTGATATCCAGATCCAAATTTGTTATTTGGATAAATCTAGATCTCCTTGGCTTTTTTGTTAACAGATATTAAAGTTCCATTTCTTGCGATTTCGATCTCATAGAAACTGCTCGCAACATCAGAACCCCAGATAATGATCCAAGAGTTAGAAACTTGCTTAACTGTTGGGGTCGCAGATGCCTCTCCTTTTATGTAATTGTCAACTTGTTCAGTACCTTTAAAAGTGTGCGAGGCAATTACTGCCTCTTCTGGAAATGCAAGAACGCACTGCTTATCTGGATCGGCGCAAACCACGCAATTTTTAGTAATTATTTCATCAGGAGGATTGACAAAATTTTGTTTTGGATAGTTGTAGTATGTATGTAATCTTTCAGGGCAAGCAGAATTCGGATATTTTGTTACCCTTGCCTTGACTTCAAAATATTTCTGATCTTTTTCATCCTTTTTTTCTGTTATTGACAGAATTTCAGTATCTGCATTAGGAAACTTTGTTCTAAGATCTTCTTGAACGAATTTTTTTGCATCCGCTTGTTCGACGTTAATGTTAAAGAAGGAGATAAAACTGATCAAAATAGCTATAACAATGACTAAAATAAAAATTAACCATAATTCTCTTTTAACAGCCATAATCTAATTTAGTGTTAAATGTTTTTATTGGTTGCTATAAATTGTAAAATACCAAAACTAGCTTTTCTGTTCCTCTAAAGTTAGTATTGCCTGCGCAATGTCACCATTGCTTTTCTTAAGCGCTTCGACGGCTTGCTCTTTAGAACATTTAGCCTGCTCCATGACCATATTGATATCGTCTTCGCTTGTCCCGCTTTCGAATACCACGGTGCCGGATATCTGATAAGATTTTTGGCCTTGCATGTCTACTTCCGTTACTTGCGGATCGGATATTTTTATCTTACCGTCAGAAGTTTCAATGGTTACTAAAGAAGATTCGATCTGCTTTGATTTTATCCCCATCTGGCGCATTAGTTTTTCCATTTGGCGCGGATCCATATTAGGTAACATGGTTAATCACTAGCTTTATCCCATTTATTAAATCCATTAGAATTAGGCAAATACTTCTTGTTTTTCGGTTTTTCTTATCTCGAATCGCTTCATTGAGGTTATTTGTTTAAGACGATTGAAAACCCTCGATACTAGCTTACCATAAAGTATTTCCTGCATAAGTTCATCGTAGGTAAATGTAGAACCGGATTTTTTTATCTCCTCTACGATAGTGTTCCTAAGATTGCGCTTTGTTGTCTCGCTGATTTTTCCTGATGCAACGCCCACAACCTTAATGCGAATGTCCAAGTTATCCTTAGTCTTTACATCTACAACCATATGAATAATAGTTTTTCCTCTTCTAGCGAATGTTTTTATGTAAGAAGGCGAAACTTCATGCCCTATTAAAGTTGTTTGGGCGTTATTGCCAGCCGCATTAGTTATTCTGAATTTAAGAAACGTAAACATAGATGTTTGTGAGCTAGTTGACATGAGCTCCATTAGGCTAATTTTTACAATTCGATTTACGAGAGCCGAATCCTCGGCTGCTACTATCTCGCATATTTCTTTATTATCAAACATTGGCGGCGCCAAAACATTATACCACTTTTTTAGCTTCCATTTATCTAATACTTTAGTTTTTTTAACTGCCACGATATCTGCCTCATTTTTATTCGATTTTTATTTGGTTTTTATTCAGTTTGTATTCAGTTGTGTTAAATTTACTCGGCGTTATTTAACTAGTAGTGCTGCCTTTTCTGGATTATATCTCCAATCTGATGACAACCTGCCTGAATTAGTATAATACTTTACTAATCTGTGAATCTTTGATTCTATGTGTAATAGTTTGACTTTATTATGCACGTCTTTCTTAGAAATTTTTAGATGGTTTCTAACTCGAACTGCTTTTTTTATTAAATTTAGAAGGTCATCTGGATATTCTGGTAATGCTTCCTTTTTCTTTAAAAATAAAGATAAGCTAGTTCCAAGAACAGACTTAACAGAAGGAATAGCATGCTTATCTCGAAGAATCAATCCAATTTTAGCCTCTGGCACACCCTCTTTGACCATCTTCAATATTAACTCTTCGATTTGTTCTTTTGGCATTTGAACATGCTTAGCACTAACACTAGATCTTGACCTTCTTGAACTTGACTTCCCTTTTTTACGTGAATGTAACTTAGCCAATATATCACCATAATTAAACAGTTAATAAATTATTAAGAAGAATATAAACTATGTGATAGTTTGCTTTTTAATACTTTCTGATGAGAAAATCGGCTAGTTTCAAGACCGCTTGGTGCCTGTGCGACAGCTTATTTTTAGTCTTTGTATCCTCTGCAAATGTTTTTTTATAATCTGCCGGAATAAAGATCGGATCAAAACCAAAACCACTTTTGCCGCGTTGCTTGTTTGCAATTGCACCAGAGCATTCCCCGAAAAATGTTTTTATATCTTTTCCATCAGAAAACGCAATACACGTCTTAAAACTTGCAGCCCTATTTTGCTCGCTGCGCATTAATTTCAATATGCCCTTGCTACCAATTTTATTTATAACCCATGCAGAAAAGGTTCCTGGAAACCCATTAAGCGCACTGATAAAAAGTCCAGTATCTTCGACGAATACTGGTTTTTTCAATTTGACGTATGCAGCATTTACCGCCTCGAACGCGATCTCTTCTAAGCTATCAGAACGAATCTCGTTATGTTTAAACATAAGATGCTCGATTTTGATTCGACTGGCAGATAAAACCCCCCTTACCTCATTAAACTTGTGCTCATTGCTGGTCGCAAAATAAATTGATAGGTCAGACACGGACATAGGTTTTAAATCGTAGACTAATAAATAAAAACTTATGGTAGCGAAAAGCAACAAAAATAACAAAGATGGCAAAAAAGCAATATGCTTAAACTCGGATATAAAAAATGAAACTATAAAAAATGAAGGTATTGGCGACTTAAAGCAAGAAATACTTAGAGAAACTCCTGAAATAAAACCTCCGGAAAAGCCCGAATTAGGAAAAAAAGAAGACGAAGTGATGAATAAAACAATAAAAGAACTAGAACAGGCATTTTTCGCATTAAAATTTTATCCTGTCGCAGTTAAGGAAAGCGGAAAGGACGAGGCAATAGAGAAAATAAAGGACAAATATGTTAAGGGAGATGACACGGTCAAGCAACTTATTTTATATATGGTTCACGAGGCATTAGCACAAAGTTCAGAATTAAAAACGATGTACAATTTTGATTTTTTCAGGAGAAAATTTCCCAATGCCGAACCAGCGCAAGTAAGAATAAATGTTTATCGTTCAATGTTTAATTATAATTT
>JAHFGR010000200.1 GCA_023247345.1 Microcaldota archaeon
AGATCATATTCATACTCCCTACGGGGATATTCAATTTAATATGGTTACGCATACGTTATCATTTACAGAAAATGGTGTTAGTTATGAATTTTCTCCTGTCTACGGTCTTTACATCTCACATTCGCAATCAGTGAAAATGAGATCCAAATATCGCGATGATATCCCAGAGAATTTTGAAAATGCGCTAAAGTACGGATCAGATCTAGGCGATATTCCACCGTGGGTGTATCTTTCTTTCAGAACAATGATTTCTAAGCTTCCAAAAAAATCGTTATTCATCAGTACGAACTACGGAACTTTAACGCTTAATCAAAACGAACTAACGTTCCATCTTTTAGTTGATTACAAATACTCTTCAAGTAGCGGTTCTTTTTATGTCTCTGGAAGGAAGGTAGTTTATCGGGAGGACATTCCAGTGGAATTTAGTTATGCACTAGATGAAGTGCGTCATAAGTTGCCATTTGCCTTTTTACATAAACTCCACATTGATATGGTCAAATTAGAGCGCGCAGAAGTTTTTATCAATACTTCTTGTGGCCGCATAACCTTTGACAAGCGCATCAAATCGATAAAATTTGACGGGCCGCCATCATGCGAATGGGATAATAATCTATGCTGGATTTATGTCAACGGAAATAGTGCAGACTATAGAGATGATGTTCCCATGGTTTTTATAAATGCAATAGTTGAAGCGAACAGATTTGATTCGTTGCCAGAAGATGTTTTTGTAAGATTCACCGATTACCTATCTTCATTGCATTGGAAAACGAGAAATCAGGTGGCCGTTGATTTCAAGCTTATTCAGACTCCTCGCGGGTCGATAGGCGTTTCACCTGATGAGAAGTATGTCGTTTTTTTAGCTAGTGAGGCTATTGGTTGCATTTTTTCAATAGATTTAATGCAATTTCGTAAGTTCAATCTTAATCAAGAAATCATTTCCAGTAAAGGTGAACTTCCTGCTGGATTTCTACCTGCAGTACAGACCGCACGTGATAAAGGCCTCATTTCTCGCAATTTATATGATAAAATATTCTTATGCTGGTTGAGCATGTGCGTTTAGTTATTATCACTCCCAAATTTATGTCATAAAAAATATATTACCGTGTCAGTTTAAATATTTTGTGGTGCAATATAAACTTAAACGAATTTCAGGTCAAGGTTTCTATATGCCAGCAGTAAAAGAACAAAATAATCGTACCAATCGTTTAGCAGAGCATGCCCATAACTATTCAGTTAGCCTATATGGTAAACGTGCTCCTTCCCTTAGCCATACCAAGGTAGGAAAGCCGAATTTATTCTCTGAAATTCCAAACGATGCTGAGGGTAATGAGCTGAAGGTTAGTGTTAAGACCTTGCTTGCCGCTGTTCGTAGCGAAGATTTTGAATTAGTCGGGTTTAAGGTTTTCAATAAAAGCGTTTCATTTTATGAAGGGGAAGAATCACAGTTTTTATTAAAAAAAGAAAGGGCACACTTCGTACTTAGAGTATTTAGCGGCAGGCTTCCAACACAACTCAGAAAAAAAGGTCGCCCACAAGACAGGAGCGCTGAGGAACTCCTAGAATTCGAAGTTCTTTCTTATGCTGATTTTAAAAGCAAACAACCACTTCATGAGGATATACGTCGAGATGGAAAGGCAGGAAGAGCGGAAGAAAGAGACGGAGATTTTGTAGATATCAATGTCGATGATATATTCGGACCAGGGCAGGGGCCTTTCGACGGATTCGATGATTTGTTTCGAGCTAGGCGCACAGATGCAAGGGGTGCTAAACAAACAAAAGAAGCGCCAGAAACACTAAATATTCAAACCAGTAAGGGTCCGTTATCATTTAATTCTAAGCCGAAGACAGTTTCTTTTTCTTTCGGTCGTGTTATTTATGATATTGGCAACAATGTCGTATATGCTAATGGCCGAGCAGTAAAAAGTTTGAGCGAACTGCCTGTTGATTTTCAAAGTGCGATGTTTGAAGCAACTGGTTATGGAAAATTATCTCCTGATGTTGTCCAATCGTTCCAACAACTGATTGCTTCACTTGCAAGTGTAAAGACAGAGCTAAATAATGAACACGGTAGACTAGTTTACGATCGAAAAAAAGGTGAAGTTTCTTTTAATACAGGAGTTTGGCCAAAAATATCGTGTGCCTATAATGATCGTTCTGATAAGATAGCTGTAGATGGAAAAGAAATAGAAAGCAGAAAAATGGTCCCGGAAAAGTTCATAAACGCATTTTTTGAGGCAGTTGAAAATAACATAATCCCGGCCGAGATCGGCACTAAATTTAGACAATTATTGGATAGACTTAGACGCAAAGACGAAACAAAAACTCGAAATGTAATCGACACGTGGACCTCGCACGGAACAATCACCTTCATACAAGATGAAAAAATAGTTCACTTTAGGTATGGTTCAAATACTTACGCATATCACTTTAGCGAATCAAAGCTTTATCTGCGAAATAAAATAATAAGCGATATCAGAGAAATTCCAGTCGAGTTTGTTAATGCCTTAAGAGAAGCGCGCCAGAATAAATCCATCCTCGCAGAAGCAGCAGATAGTTTTGAAACTTACCTGCAGACTCTTGCGAAGAACAAGAAAAAATTCAGGATAAGCATTGTTCAGAATTCCTGGGACATAAAGTTTTTGATT
>JAHFGR010000030.1 GCA_023247345.1 Microcaldota archaeon
ACATGAGGTAGCTGGCGAAATCGCTGAGATAGGGAATCATGCAAAAGGTAAAGGATTGGAAATTGGCGGCCATGTAAGCGCTGAAACGCATATTTCCTGCGGATATTGTTTTCAATGTAAAACTGGCAATGAACATATTTGCGAAAATGTAAAGATACTTGGCGTTGATACAAACGGAACATTTGCTGAGTATTTGTCTTTGCCTTATCGCAATGCTTGGAAAAATGATAATAGCTTGCCGCATTGGGTTGCTACTGCCCAAGAGCCATTAGGCAATGCCGTGCATACGGTTTTCGATGGTGAGATAGCTGGAAAAACCGTTTCTATTTTTGGAATGGGACCAATTGGCGTGTGCGCTGTTGCGTTATGCAAGGAAGCAGGTGCAGAAAAAATAATTGCCGTTGATCCGCACGAATTTAGATTAAAGTTCGCAAAAGAATTCGGCGCAGATGTATTGATTAAAGCAAGAGATACAAATGTCAACGTGCAAAGAGAAATTCTGGACCATACTGATGGAATGGGTGTTGATGTATTTCTAGAAATATCAGGAAATGCGGGTGCAATTACAGATGGAATAGCAACATTGCGCGCTGGAGGCAGAGCATCTGTACTTGGGGTATTCTCGAACCCGTTCTTACTTGATATGAACAAGATTGTATTTGGAAATATTAAATTAACTGGAATAAATGGAAGAAGGATGTTCGATACTTGGTACAAAGGTGCGTCATTTCTGCGAAGCGGCAAGATTAAACTGGAAAAACTGGTTACGCATCGCTTAAAGCTTAGCGAAATTGAGAAAGGATTCGAAATTTTGGAAAAGGGCGAAGGAATGAAAGTTGTGCTGGAACCTTAAAGACAAGGTCTCGTGCCCTTCTGGCATCATCAAGATTTATATTTCGAACGCTTTATTATTAATCAACTTATTTTAAGAAAGAAGATTTAATATTAAGTTAATTAATAGGAGATGAAAAAATGAGCGAAGGATATTTTAACAGAGATTTCAAGAAACCAGAATTCAAAAAAATAACAGATTATATCTGGGAAATTGATACAAGCTTCAAGCAAGGAATGCGCGTACCGGCGCGAATATACGCAAGCCAGGCAGTTCTTGACCAGATGGATTTGCACGTATATGACCAGATAACTAATGTAGCAACTTTGCCAGGGATTACAAATTACGCTTATTGTATGCCAGATGGTCATAGCGGCTACGGATTTCCAATAGGCGGTGTTGCAGCAATGGATGCAAATGAAGGAGTGATCTCTCCAGGCGGAATTGGATTTGATATTAACTGCGGTATGAGGCTCGTCACCACGAATTTAACATTCAAAGATGTTCAACCAAAATTACGCGAGCTTGTTAATAGATTATTCCAACGCGTACCAGCAGGTGTTGGCAGTAAAGGTTTTGTAAAACTGGATGCAAATACTTTTAGAAAAGTAGTTGAGGAGGGCGCAGAATGGTGCGTTGCAAATGGCTATGGATGGAAAGAAGATCTCGAGGTTACAGAATTACGCGGCAGATTCGATGGTGCTGATGAAAAGAAAGTAAGCAACAAAGCAGTTGAACGCGGCAAGGACCAGATCGGTACGCTCGGTAGTGGAAATCACTATTTAGAGATTCAGCATGTAAGGCCAGAAAACATTATTGATAAGCAATTAGCAAAAAAATGGGGAATTTTTGAGGACCAGATAGTCATCATGTTCCATTGTGGATCGAGAGGCTTTGGCCATCAGGTTGCAACTGATTATCTAAATGTTTTTCTAAATGTAATGGAATCAAAATATAAAATAAAAATATTAGATCGCGAACTTGCTTGCGCACCATTTAATTCTCCAGAAGGACAGGATTATTTCTCAGGAATGAAGTGTGGAGTAAACATGAGTTTTGCGAATAGACAAACTATTCTCCATAGACTACGCGAAGTGTTTAGTGAGATATTCAAAACTGATGCAGAAAAACTAGGTATGAAACAAGTTTATGACGTAGCGCATAATCGTGCGAGCCTAGAAAAATATTTAATTGACGGCTCGTGGCGCGAGTTAATTGTTCATAGAAAAGGCGCGACTGCAGCTTACGGACCAGGAAGCGAATATCTTATGCCTAAGTACAAGGAAGATGGACAGCCAGTAATTATTGGAGGAAGCATGGAAACTGGCAGTTATTTATTAGTTGGAACAAAAGAAGGCGAACAAACATGGTATACGACTGCGCATGGTTCAGGAAGAACTATGTCGAGGACAAGGGCAAAGGGCATGTTCCGCGGAGATCAATTACAACAAGATATGGAAAAACGAGGCATTTATGTAAAAAGCGTTAGCTTTGCTGGTCTTGCAGAAGAAGCTGGCGGCGCGTACAAAGATATCGACGATGTAATAAATGCAACACATAATGCAGGTATATCGAGAAAAGTTACTAAGCTGATTCCGATTGGGAATGTAAAGGGATAGCAATAGATATGTTACATTTATTTTTAAACATTTTCAAACATAGAATTATTGTAAGTTTCTAAGCACTTAATAATAAGTAGGTGATCACACATGACAGATGGAAGATTAATTTTACCAGCCGCAGGTAGAACCCCCTTAGGCAGAGAAGAGATATCAATAAGAACAGGAAGACCAAAAAATGGTGGTTTTCTATTGATGGTTGAAAGAAGAATGGGTGGAATGGTTCGAACTGCTAAACCCGTTATAGCTAGAGCAACTGATACTTGCCTTGAAGAAAACGATTTAATGGATCCTAGAGTTAATGCAAAATTAGAAGAACTCAAAATGAACGGAAGCGAATTTCATAGGTCTCTGTCTGGATCAGGATCGATAATAGTCAAAGATCCGGATGGCGACGTATGCTGTATATTAAAGAAGAAAGGCAATGGAGAACTAAGTGCAACCACTTGGCTTACGCCATACACGCTTAGAGAAAGAAGCGGAAGAATCGCAACAACTGCTGGTTTAGAAAAAACCTTTTAATTTTTTGTCCTTTGATTTCTTTGCGGAAGAGAATCTTTTTCTGTTATATTGGTAGAATAGTTGCCGCTATACTCTGCTAGCCTCTCGCTAAGGCGCCTTTCATTAACCGGACCATAATCAAGATCAACAACTGAACCGCGCATTATGGAAGAATTTGTAGGGCGATAATTACTATTATTATAACTGCAACCCTTAAAGTAGCCAACTTTTAGTTGTGCTTCGCCTTGCCCAACTAAATCACCCCACCACTCTTGTGCTTTTTCTAAAGATGGAGCGCAATTCGGATAGCCTGGAGCGCTAGTACCATTAATCTGAGTATACTCATCTCTCAATCCGCCAAAACTATGGCCAAGCTCATGGATCAAAGTTTTTATAGAGTACGGATTAAACTTTCGACCTTTTGAGTAAACCTCGTGAATATACGCTTTGTTTGTTGCCCATGAACCATACGATCTGCAACTCGCATTGCATAGGTAGATCGGATAAATATTTTTAAGACCGCAGGCACCCTCGATATCGCTTACACAATAACTATTGCAAAAGTTAGAATTTGTTTTATTTGTTTTTTTAGAGGGTGAAGACTCGCTCATGTTTTGAATCTGGTCAACATACCAAAAATTAAATTTGTTCTTATTAGACTTAAATGGTTCTGTACCAAGCAAGCCGTAGAATATTTTTGTTATATTCTCGGTATAAAGTTCGGTTCCTTCTTCTGTCGTAATCTTATGTTTCTCTTGAATTTTTATTGATAAGCCTGCGCTGTCATAATCAGTATATTTGGAAAGAAAAGAAATAAGATCTTCTTTAGGCATGTTAAAACCGACAAAGATTATATTAATGCGTTCATAATCAGCATGATTGTAGCCTTTAATAACTGAATTGCAAATTGTGCCATCCAAGCGTTCTGGTTTTTCTGGATTTTGTAATTCGGTTTGATTGTCTGGTATACTGGAAATTTGATTAGCTAATTTGCTTGAAATAGAATTATTAGGAGCGTTAGATATATTTTTATTTAAACTTAAAAAAGAGCACCCGGCTAGTAGAAATAATATAAAAACAAGGGTTCCTGATAAAAACTTCCTGTTCATTAGTAAATTCAAAACCGAAGAAAATAAAAATAACATGTAAAATATATCGCATAGGGCCACAAAAATTCCAGAAATTTGGCAAAAAGTGCTTTTCTGACGAAAAATTATGCATATATTTAAATATTTTTTGTTTTTAGAAATTATGTAAGGTAAGATATGATTTGAAAAAGAGAGGATAAGCAAAATGAAAGAATTAACACACATGCATTTGACTGTCAACGCGCGTGTGGACCGAAATTTTTTGGAGCTACCAAAGGATAGAGCTCAATCGTTTGTGAATGAATTGATGAAAGTCACAAATATGAAACCTTTGGGACCGCTTAACTGGTCTGACGCTGTTGACTTGGATTTCCCTGGGCAAAGTTTCGTGCAGATGATAACTACATCGCACTGTTCTTTGCATTTCTTCCGAGATGAGGAAGGCACTGGTGCAAACAACGAGATTTATTTTGATCTCTATTCTTGTAAAGACTTTAATTATGAGTCAGTTGTTGCATTAATTAACAGATACTTTGGTATTACAGAATGGCATGGCATGCTTTATAACCGAGCAAGCGCCAAAAAGCCAGTAGTAATGCTTGTCGGCTCAGACAAAAAGAAGATCCAGAGCATCAGATAATTACTATTTCTTTTTTTTCTATTGTTTTTTCCACTATCTTGTTAATTTCGATTTTATCTTCTATAAAATTAACATCTTCGATTTTTACTTTTGTCGCAGGATGCTTTGTAGCTACTAGAGAACAGCAATCTCGATATTGTTTAATTGAGAGTTCGTAAGTACCAATTTTTTTAGCAACTTCTATTATTTCGTTCTTATCGTAGGTAAGTACCGGTCTATACAGTGGCAAAGTACTCGCTCCACTTGTAGCAAGCATATTTTCAAGAGTTTGAGAGGCAACTTGCGCTAGATTATCACCAGTAGCTATGCCCAAATGCTTTTCTTTTTGAACTAGTTCATTTGCTAACTTAAGAATAAAACGCCTAAATATAATTAATTCATTTTTATTTCCAGTTTCGAATGTTTTTTTATAAAGTTCATGGTATGGAAAAATAAATAGCCTAGATTTTCTTTGAGAAAATTGATTTAGCTTTTCTATTAGCTCAACTATCTTAGACTTTTTCACTTCATCGTTATTTGCAAATGGATGCACATGCAAATAATCAACTACGCAGCCGCGTTTCATCATCAGCCATGCAGCAACTGGTGAATCTATGCCACCTGACAGCAGACAGAGCACGCGACCGCTACTTCCAACAGGCAAACCGCCCAAGCCAGCAATTTTATCAAAAAATATATTCGCCATATTTTTTAGAATTTCTATGTTTATTACTATTTCTGGACTTTTTATGTCGACTTTAAATCCTTTATCATAAAGAACCTGACCTACTTGTTTGTTAACTTCCATTGAATTTATGGAAAAACTTTTATCAGCCCTAGTTGTATTGACCTTTATTGTTTTACCAATTTGAGTATTATCAAGAACGATTTTTTTTATCTCGCTTAAATCCGGCTTACAAGAAATAGCATATGAAAACCATTGAATTCCGAAAACATTTTTCAGCTTTCTTATAATTTCATCTTTATTTGAATCATTATCTAGATGAATTAATAGCCTAAGTTGATTTTTTTCTATTCTAGCATATTTTTCATTTTCTAGTGCTTTTTTTATATTATCTAGTATTATTCTTTCAAATTCCCCTCTGTTCATGCCCTTTAGAGTAAGCTCGCCATAATGTACTGTAATTAGTTGTTCCATAGGAAAAATCACCGATCAAATTTCTAAGCTAAAATTATCATTCGCAGCAGTAGTATTTGCAAAAATCTTTCTTGCTCTTTGTTCTGCAATCTTTCTTTCTTCCAATGTTTGATAGTTCAATGCATCAAAATGCGTTAGCACCAACTGATGGGAATTCGCTTTTTTTGCCGTTTCTGCAGCATCTTCAGGCGCAAGGTGTGGCCATGCCTTGTACTGGTTTCTTTCTTTCCATGCGCATTCAGTTATTAGCAAATCTGAATCTTTAGCTATTGCTAGCAGATTATCGCATATGCCAGTATCAGTGCAGTAAGTAATTTTCTTTCCTTCGAGCTTGAATGAATAGCCAAAGCACGGATCAGCATGAACCAAATAAGCAGTCTCGACTTCTATTCCGCCTACTTTGTTTTTTCCCTCTTTTAAATCTTTGATTTCAAATGGCATTTTTTTATTTACAAGATCTGCCGAGCCAGTAAATGGCTTTGCAAGGAAGGTTTTCATAATTTTTTCCGTGCCAGGCTGGCCGAAGAGGGTCATGCCTTGCGGAAACTTAAACTTTAGTAGGATATGCAGGCCATTAGTATGATCGAGATGAAAATGGCTAAGGAAAAGATAGATTGGCTTTTGTGTATCGCTAATGTATTGATCGATCTTTCGAAACGCGTTGCCTGCATCCAGAACAATGTAAGCTTCTTTCGAGTCTATCAGTATGCATGGCGTCTCGCCGGTTTCCGTATCATGCCAGCCATTAGTACCCAGGAAGTGAATTTTCATAGATAATCGTTGTTCAGAAATTATTTAAACACTGTGTGATAAGTAACTTTATGAGATCTAAACCGCAACCGCTCATTGTAGAACTGGAACAGATTCATCACTGTACAAGCATAGAGGTATGCGACAAACTAAAAGATATTAAAATGAAATGGGTTGCAACAACTGCAAGCGACGGGAAAACGGTTACTAACCTGTTTGAGATCGAAACAGAGCAATTGAAAAAAATCGTTAAGCATCTGAGAGAACATCGGGATGTCAAAGAAGTTAAGATAGTCACTCAGGGCCCAAGAAAATCATTTATAACATTCAGGCAAAACAAGCATATTGCCACTGCACCATATCTAGCAAAAACAGGAACGCTATGGATAAACCCGACATGGACTGAAGCAGGCGCTGATTACGTAACAATGCTTGCACCAAATTATAAAAGTCTGAAACAATTCATCGATCTGGTAAGCGAACATGGATACCAGATAAAAATAAAATCAAAAAGATATTTGGACCAGAAAGAAACTGTTTCTCTAGATACTTTTAGAACAAGCGGATTTACACAGTTAAAATCTGCAAGCGAACTGCTCACAGATAGGCAAATGGAGGTTTTTGACCTTGCCTGTCGATATGGATATTACGAAGAGCCGAAGAAAATTAGCATAGAAGAACTTGCCGCGAAACTCGGAATAAGCGAATCTACATGTGCAGAACTACTTCGAAAGGCAGAACGCAAGTTGTTGCCGATTTTAAGCGATATTTTGAGGATTATAAGATAACTATCTTTCAGCTCTTTTAGGTACAACTACAGAATATTAAACTTCTAAAGTAACATCTAACACGTTTTTAGCTCCGCCATTATAACCTTGACCATCGGCAGATTATACCATAATACAACACTCAAAAGAGGTATATGAATATGTCACCATTGTACAATGGCGTTCTACAGAGGCATCAGCTATTTATCTAAAAAACCATTCATCACCATGTGAAACAACCAAAAGTAGATCTAATACAACCCAGACATATTTATGCACCTCCAGCTAGCCAGATAAAACAAGGACATATTTACATGCCAACTTCATTGCTTACTGAAGGCGCAAGACTGCTAGCTAGTGGCATTGATATTGAAATGCATGATGAAAATATTAAATCGAGAGTTGTTTCATGCGAACATGTTGGTGTCAATCTTCTTGGATCCCCTTATATCCCAGAAGTAATCAGATTACAAAGTACAATAGATAAAGAAGTTGGCAAGGATGTGGTTTATTTACTCGGTGGCCAGGTAGTTTCAGGCTTAACACGATCACAATTCAGAAAATTATTTGGAGATAACGCACGCAATGGAAACGATGACAAAACGCTCGCGCTCTCGTTAGGAATAAGTGCTGCCAAACTTCTAGCACCAGAAAGGACCTCATTAATCCTTGCTTATGAAAAAATACCTGACGAAATAATGCGAGAATATCTGTCCAGAGAATTTTCTTTATATGTTTCCCAAGGTTGCAAATTTGCTTGCGACTTTTGTGCTGCTGTAAGAACTTTTCGAGATCCTGCAACAGGTGTGATACAGAGAGTAAAGGAGATGTACAGAGATCCGCAAATAATCGAACGAGATTTAGGATATCTTGTTCAAAGAGCAAAACGATTAGGGATAACAGAGCTAAAAATTTACATGTCAAACCTAGATGTATTTCAAACTCCAACAGAATTGCTTAGATTTGCACTAGCGGTACAGCACGTAAAAAGTAATAATCTGGGTTTTATAATACGACTACGTGGATTAGCAACTGCAGAATCTTTTCTAAAAACGCGTAGTCAGTTTCCACAAGCTATAGAGAAGCTAGTTGAAGCAGGATTTCATACAGTTGGCTTTGGCGTTGATGGAATGACACCGCATGTTTGGCGGGCTATAGGTAAAGGTATGAATACGGAGGAAAAATGCCTAGATGCTATTTGTTCATGTAAACAAGATTTTGGTATTACTCCGGAAATTTTAATGGTTTTTGGCCATAGTAGTATAGATACGGAGGAGACATTGCGGTTAGCTTATGAATTTACACTTGACATGGTTGATAACTATGGTGCTGTTCCTAGACCACACGTAGCAAAAAGTTTTATTCCTTGCAATAATGGTTGGACTGATCCGGCTAATGAAAAGGCAGTAAGTGTATTGATGGAACATCCAACGGCATTCCAAGCACTTGATTTTACAGCGCTCGCATCAGAATTAACACATCCGGATGAAAAGCTAAGAGAATTAGTAAACGAACATTATGTAAAAATTTGTTCTATTCCTGGTAATACAACACAATACGTTAAGCCGATAACACCATATTTAACGCTAGAAAATGCGGAAGAAATAAAAAAATTTAATGAGGAAAAATATGATCGGTAGGGCTTCGTTAAATTATTTATATATGACCCACCTTTACAGAGCAGACAAGGAATCGTATTGCTGTATGCGGATTGCAAAAAAAATCGCAAATTGCCAAAGCATTTAAAAAGTTAGGATAGAAATTTGCATATGAGCCTCAGTTCTAAAGAAGAAGAAATTCTCAGATCAATAAAAATTCCAAGCGAGAATGATCCAACAGCCCCTGAATTTCCTCCTGATAATCCCCGCTTTCCTGCTACACCTACTTATAAGATAGAAGTACCTGGGTTCAAAAATGTCTGGCTAAAGGATGAGACTGTTAATCCTACAGGAACACATAAAGATAGAATGGCATGGGAAATGATTGTAACATATAAACAATTTCTTTTAGCGAAAAGAAGAGGGATAATTGACAAATTACCTGAGCTCTCGATCTTAAGTTCAGGTTCTGCGGCATTGGCTATTCAAACTCAGTTAAAGAACTACAAGCTACCATATTTGCGAGTTTTGATGGATGAACACACTGACCAAAAAATAATATCCACGCTTAAAAGAATTGGTTGTCGTGTCTTTCTTGCAGACATGAAAAAGCGTATTTTCAATTGGGATGATATCCTAAGAATGACCAAAAATCAAGATGGCTTTGATATTACTTCGAATGAAGCATATGATCCTACGGTAAGATTTTATGATTGGATGAGCTATGAAATATTAAACAGCAATGCCGAATATGTATTCATACCTTTTGGAACTGGTCAATTATATGAAAATGTAATGAATATAGTAAAACGCGAGCTTACTTATCATATTCGTGATCCAAGGTTTAAAGGAAAAAAAAGTATCTTAAGAAATTGCTCTTTTTTAGGAGCTGCAACTAACAACCCGCATAGTAAAGCAGATAAGTTATATGCTCCTTTTCTTCCATTCGCCAATTATTCTAGACAATGGATAAGATATTATACATATACTGGGATTACTGGTAAAATGAGCTCTGTTTATTATGTAAAAGAAAATTACCTTGATAAAGCATTGGTTATCGTAAAAATGAATAATATTAATTGCGAACCTTCTGGAATCGCAGGACTGGCATTAATGCTACAACTAGGTTATAAAATTCCAAAAAACAAGAAAATTCTTATCGTTAACACTGGAAAAACAAAAATTTAAAGATTTTTGTAGTTCTACAGATCAGCCAGATAAATGTTTTCTACTTCACCGTTTTCATTCAGCTTTGGAACCATTCTATTGCTTTTTAGATTTCTTAATACCGGGTATAGACTAGTTTGATTGAAATTATTGCTCATACATCCAAAACTACAAAAGCACGCCAGCCATCTCGTGTTTGCTCTACTTTAAACATATGCCAACTGACAGCTT
>JAHFGR010000201.1 GCA_023247345.1 Microcaldota archaeon
AACATTGCCAAGAGAAACACTTCTTGCAAAATCTTTTATGCGCCCTCGAACAATATCAATGCCACGATCATCGCTCGCATTCAGATCAACGAAATTTCCAGCAAAATCATTCCCGAATAAATCATGTGCTAATGCCAAGGAAGCAGTTGTTTTGCCAACACCTGGCGGACCGGAAAATAAAAGATGGGGCATGTTTTTTTGTTTTACAAATGCCTTTAGGCCCTTAATCGTTTCTTCCTGTCCGATAATCTGATCAAGATTTTTTGGTCTGTATTTTTCAGTCCAAGGCAAAAGCTCTGCAGAATCTTCGCTAACCATAAAAATCACTAGTAAAATACCATACGATGTATATATGATAATGGTAAATAATTTATTAAAGTTATCCAAAGAATATACAGTAGTTGCATTAGGCGATATGGTATAGGTCGTAGGACGTAAGAGTATAAAGCTTAAAGCTAACGACCAATAATCGAGGTGTAATATTTATGGAAAGAGTAGCTACAGGAATAGAAGGTTTAGATAAGATGCTTAATGGCGGGATACCTGCAAGAAAACACGTCGCGTTATACGGCGGACCAGGCGCCGGAAAAACAAGTTTTGGTTGCGAATTCTTATATCGCGGCGCAAAGGCGGGCCAAAATGGATTATATATAACACTAGAAGAAACAGATGAGGACATAATAACGAACATGAAATCTACTTACCCGCTGCTTACAGACTTAGATGACCTGATAAAACAGAAAAAATTCGAAGTAGTAAAGCCGGATAAACTACAATTAGAGGAAGTTGCGAATCTTTTGGAAGATCGAATAACCAGCAACGACGTAAAGAGAGCGGTAATCGATTCTGCAACAATGATAAGATTGTCATTTGATAAAGAAATTGAATACAGACAAACGCTATTCGAATTTTTATCGCTTTTAAGAAATTTGGATTGCACAACTATTACGACATTGGAAGCAGCAACAAGCAGAAAGGAAGAGATGAGATTCGATATCGAGCACTTCGTGATGGATGGAATTATCAGTTTATATAATTTGGACAGAGAAGGAACGCGTATACGCGCTTTGGAAATACTAAAAATGCGTGGAACGGACCATGCGCGCGATCTGGTGCCATTCAAGGTAACTCCGTCTGGAATCAAGGTTTATGTAGGAGAAAAGGTATTTTAGTTTACAGCAAGCTTCGTATCATGTGCAGTGAGAAAGATGGAAACTGACGAGAAAAAGATAAGGGAGATGTTTTTCGTTTTACTTACGAGTTTAATGATAGCTGGATTGCTGACGACTCTAAAAATTGGTGGCGTTTCTTCAAAGCAAGCGCCTCTGTTGTTTATCGGAGCAGTAATCGGCACGATTTTATACTTGGATGAAAAAAACCATAATTTCGTAGAATGGATAATTGCCGGCAGTTTAGCGTTCGTAATATTTCCATTGATTTACGAAATCACAACTTTTAGCACGCTGGCAGTATTAGCATTATTATTCTCGATTATGATCGCGATGCCATCTTTATTGATAAGGATACGCGCGCGACTTTTCAGCAGTCAGATATAAAATATTGGAAATCAAGAGAATGGCAAACGCACTAGAACATAAGACGGTGATAAGAGATGTATGATCACAAACAAGTAGAACAAGAGATAGCAAAATTCTGGAAAGATGAAAAGATATACGAAAAAGTAAAAAAGAAGAACGCTAAGGGCAAGACTTTTTATTTTTGCGATGGGCCACCTTACGCAACTGGAAACATACACCCTGGCACTTGCTGGAATAAGACGATAAAGGATTCTGTTTGTAGATATCTTCGCTTGCGCGGTTACAATGTTCGAGCACAACCAGGATTTGATACGCATGGATTGCCGATAGAAGTAAAAGTAGAGCAAGAATTGAAATTAAAACATAAAAATGAAATTGAAAAGATAGGCATAGAAAAATTTATTGAAAGATGCAAGGAATTTGCAACTAGATATATTGGGATTATGAGCGAACAGTTCCGCTCGCTCGGAGTTTGGATGGAATTTGATAAACCATACATAACTTACAAAGACGAATTCATAGAGAAATCCTGGAAAACTTTGAAAAAGGCATGGGAACGCGGGCTGATGCACGAAGGCATTTACGTATTGCCTTACTGCTACAGATGCGAAACAACAATGGCGAATTACGAGCTGGAATATGGCGAAGAAACCGATCCGAGCGTATATGTAAAATTCAAATTAAAGAACGATGGAAAGAATAGTAGTAGTGAATATCTAATTATATGGACAACTACACCTTGGACACTTGTTGCAAACATGGCGGTTATGGTGCACCCGACACTAAAATATGTGAGAGTAAAAGTTGATGACGAAACATGGGTAATAGCAAAAGACAGGCTCGAAGCAGTGCTCACATTGGTTGACAAGAGCGCAACAGTAATAGAAGAGATAAGCGGAAAAAAACTAGAAGGCAAAAAATACGAACACCCATTCCAGGATAAAATTTCAAAAACTTATGATCGTCGCGTTGTGCTAAGTGATGAGTACGTAACAACAGAAGAAGGAACCGGCCTTGTGCATACTGCACCTGGAACCGGGCCGGAAGACTTCATAATCGGAAAGCGCTTTGGTATCGAACCATTTTGTCCTGTTGACGAGCAC
>JAHFGR010000031.1 GCA_023247345.1 Microcaldota archaeon
TAGCAAATATGATATATGATCTAGATAAAAGAGAAGATATTGCAGGTGTGCTTTTTGTAATTGATTCGCCTGGTGGCGGTGTAGTAGCTACAAGAGAAATTTACAATGCTGTTAAAGAATTGAAAAAACCAAAGGTCGCCTACTTCAGAGAAGTTGCAGCTTCTGGCGGTTATTATATTTCCGCTCCAATGGATTACATCATATCAGATCCAAACGCCATAACAGGAAGCATTGGTGTTGTAGCAACATTTACCGATATGTCCGGCTTATTTGAAAAAGTCGGTTTTAATGTAACTCCGGTTAAATCAGGAGTGCATAAAGACATAGGTTCGCCAGCCAGGCCAATGACGGACGAAGAAAAACAGATCATACAAAATATTGTAAATGAAGTTTTCAGCGAATTCAAGTCCATAATTATTGAGAATCGAAAAGACAAGTTAAACATGGAAAAGTTCGAAGAGATTTTAGACGGGCGGATATTAAGCGGCAGGCAGGCAAAACAGGTTGGTCTGGTTGATGAATTAGGCAGTAAGCCGGATGCCATCAAAAAAGTTGTTGACCTTTCTGGCTTACCGAAGCAGGAACCGCGCATATGTGATATAAAAATAGGTCAGGAAGAAAAAGGACTATTAGGTCTAGATTCATTATTTAGTGGACTTTTTGCAAGTAATTCTAATAGTAAAATGTCATTAAAATTTGAGTAATTATGCGAGCTGGATACAGTAGGTATTATCGATATAATCGATATGCACCGATTTTTTTATTATTCATTCTTTTGCTAGTTTTACTTTATAGTTTTTTTGGAAAAACGATCGACTATAACTCAATACCATCAACTTCATCCAATACTCTACCAAATAAAATATGCAATGACGGTGAGCAATCCCAATGTTCTGATTCTCTCGGATGCAACGGTCAGCGTATTTGCATAAGAGGCGTTTGGACAGGTTGTACGATCAAGGAGCTGTGTACTCCAGGAAGCAAGACAGCATGCGTTGAAAACTTTTGTTCTACCGGATATAAAATTTGTAATGAATGCGGTACTGGCTATAGTGAATGTATTCGCCCAAAAATTATAAAGAGTAATGAAAATGCAACTCAGATCAAAAATAATTCTGCTTTGATTAAGAATAAAACTATAAATGAAACAAAAGAAATTCTTCAAAGTCAAGAAAAAGAAATTTCTGATTTTTTTAATTGGTCCGCGTCCCACAATATCCATATCGTTGCGGTTAATAAAAGCGTAAATTATTTCTATTATAACGGATCAAAACCAGATGATTTTCTAGATGCCAGAGGAGTCCCAAACCTATTGCAAGTTGCTAATGGGTTACATAAAATTCCGGAAGATCTGTTGAAAGCAATGAACGGGAAAACGCTTTATCTAAGCTACCAGCGCGGTCGCGGGTATACGATACTTAATTCTTTTCCAGAGCAGCATATTTTGGCCGATATGGCTCGCGGTTCTATTATTGAACAACCATTAACAGAGCAGCAAGTAATTCATGAATTCGGGCATATTTTGGATTACCACGGAATTCGCGGTATATATAATGACGAGGAGAATCATTGGAAAAATCTAGACCAGAAGCGGGCGAGGATATTTAATGTAAGTTTTCCTTACGACCCATATGTGCCTACGTCTCAGGCAGGATATATGGATGTTTATTCTACTGCAAATGACGCTGAGAATTTTGCGCAGCATTTTACGTTTTATATACTTAATGGCGAAGATTTTCGAGAACTTGCGAAGAACGATACGCTACTAAAAGAGAAATACGAGTTCTTTAAGAATGAGTTATTCCATGGTAGGGAATATTAACAATTTGCTTTCGTAAGCGCGCCAGTCTATCCCTGTCTTTCTTAGAAAAGATTTTTAAGCGCTATCAAGGATATAAATGTGATGAAATACTCCAAGTTTCGTGGTTTTATCTTTTCCTTAGACGCGTTTGTAGCATTTACCCTGGCTCTTGTCACAATATACTCTATGATATTCTTTTCAAGCATCCCATCAGCATATTATAACTCGCTTACCCAGGCGCATTATCTGTCAAAGGATACCTTGCTTTCCTTATCCCAGACAAAATGCAGTCATGCTCTCTATCCTCAATGCGATGATGAGAATGCATCAGTGCTCGATTGGTTAATCCTACGAGATTCTGGTCGTCGCGATCTTAAGGGAAATGTAAATTTTTTTATAGGTACTAATATTCCGAATCAATTCGGTTACGTATTAGAAAGCAGCAATGACGGTAGTATATGGACCAGCATATACGATACCAGCACAGGAAATACGTTGCCAGATGACGCTCACAATAATAAAAAACAAAAACTCAGCGTTTCTTCTTATACAGTAATCTTCGACTATAGAGATCAATTAAAATCTTCTGAAAATCCCTATACTTACATGACCTGCAGTGGCGATGCGGTTGTTTGTGATGTACCTCAATCGCCATACGAAGTTCCAAGCGCCAGTATGAAAATTATTAAATTGACAATATTTATCTAGATGATTATTATGGGTATCGTGAATTTTATGAATCGTAAACCAGAATCAAGATCTAAGGGCTTTTTCTTTGTTGTTATAATATTTATTCTACTCGGTTACATCCTTACTTCCATATCCATCTGGACAAAGGCACTTCAGGAAAGCGAGAAACGCTTTTCGGATCATTTTAGAACTTCCAACCTTGATCTTGTTGCAACTGAGATTACAGAAGATAAATTACAAAGATTGACAAATATTGTCTCATACAGTTCGCTGAAAAGTTTGAATGATTTTGCAAGCGACAATCCTGTAAAAGCAGGCGGCGCAGCTGGTTCTACCGGAGAATTTTTCTACGTCAATAAAACATTTTACGAGTTAATATCATACGGGCAGGCGAACGGCAGTAATTTTATTAACAACATTGATTTGAATATTGGGAGGGGCAATTCTTTTGCAGGTTGGGTAGACAGGCTAAACGGATCGATCTCAAAAACAGGCATGCAAGTTAGCAGCTTCTCAATCGATGATTTTTCAATAAAACAGTCTGGTGCCAATTTACTTAATTATTCATTCAGTGTACATCTTAAAATAGAAGAAAAAAGCGGCATTGCATCCATAGATAGAAACTATTTAATTCAAGGCAACCTAAGTATCGAAGGTTTAGTTGATCCTGCGATAAATAGAGAAGATAAAAAACACGGGTCAACAGTTCCTATAGAAAAACAGTTTTTCTTTTATTCTGGTTATCAAAATAGCTCGAACCTTACCCCGCGTGATCTGGCTATCGGCAGCGCAGACGGGCAAGGTTGGTTTTATGGACCAATGGTAGATGTAAGCGATGCAGCAAACATTCCGAGTGCGAATCGCTCTAGGTATGTCCTGGTAGGAAATTATACAGAAATTGCTAGCTTATTCGATATCGCGGCTGGTTTAGATTATGGTCAATTTGGCGCTTACATATTTACCAACAGCGCAGAAACAGTTTCGTCAATTTGTGCTGGAAAAAACAACCAAAGAAATACGGTCAATGCCTTATTTTATAATAGCCTAGACTGTAGCAATCCCAATTATGACGGTGCGTTCATTCAAACAAATAAACCCTATCTGGTAATTAACAATTTCAATATCGATTCTGGCGGGGATTGTCCGGATGGCAAATGCCTATTATTTGTTACAAAATATAATTTTAACGATATGAGTGCGAATAAAGAAAGAAAACTAGCTTCGCAATCGCAATCTGCAGCTTATGATATTGAAAAACTTAGGGATTTTACGCTTTGCAGCTATTATGTTCGTAACCAGCGTTCTCCGTCATATCTCCAAAGATTATTCGATGACGCATACGTTCGCAACAGCAATAATTATGGAATAGAAACATTTTTGGTTGGCAGGTATATAGGCGGTGCAGGAACATACGCTGGCGCACCGGTTGTACCAGAATATAGTGATGATAAGAGCAGAGCTGATACCGAGTTATTGCATGCGCCTCCGGTATCCGGAGATAAAATACGTGGTATGCCAGGATGCAGAGATTTCAATATGTGTTCTGATAATTCGCTTTTAGGTCATTTTAGGTTAGGTCCGAATTCGAAAAACGATTTCTTAGACGGAAAAGATATCTCTTGTACAGATGGTAATGCGAGGTGCGACTAATGAGAGCGCAAGTATCCTTAGAACTGCTAATAACTGTCGGAATCATTCTTGCATTCACTATTCCAGTAGTTCTGTTGCTATTATCCATCTCACAAATAGGCTATGAAACATCAACGCTCGCACAAGCAGATGCTTCTGCAAAAACGCTTGCTGATAACATAAACGAGATGTTCATTCAAGGCCTCGGAGCCAAAAAATTTATTACGATTGCATTCCCAATTAATACTCAGTCTATATCTATTCAAGGGAAAGAAGTGGTTATTAAGCTTAAAACTTCTAATGGTGATTACGAAGCTGCATCACCAATATTTGCAAATGCATCAATTTCCAATCCGTCATCCTTGCAAGGTAAGACCGGTTTGCTAACTATAAAATTTCGAACAGTTTCTAAAGGTGAAGGAGTTGAGGTAGAACTATATGGTTAAAGGACAAGTAGCAACAGAATTTTTCCTATACGCTGGAGTTTTTCTAATAATCGTAATAGCCACCTTTTCAATTGTTTCTTCTTTACAAGCTAACGAGATCCAGTTTCGAGAATCATTGCTTGCAAAAGAAGTCGGATACAGTTTTACTGATATTATAAATCTTGCAATAACCAGCGGCGAGGGATTTCATTACAACATGACCTTTAAGAAAACGCTTCTTTCAAAACAATATGAAATATTTTTTGATGATACTCATGGAAGATTGTTCTTTACGTGGCTCGGGACTTATGGAAATATAACAAATTTCTATTCTATTGCTTCATATAATTATAAATTCGAAGGTTGCATTGATCCTGTTAAAAAAACAGTTAAAAGTAACAACTGCCAGAATATTTTATCATTTTATAATAACGGAAGCACATTATTTGTTAATCAACCATCTTGATGTATTAAAAATACATCGAGAGACTGTATCCTAGGGATATGGGATCTTGATGTATTGTGATTTTATGAAGTTTTTACGTGGGCAATATTTTAGTTTTGATGCGATTGTTGCGAGTGTTATTTTTATTTTAACAATAGTCACTTTACTATCCTACTGGCACAGCTTGCGCACTGCATTAAATTCGCAAACGAACGATTTGACAAAAGAGGCGCTTCGCATTAGCGATCTGATTCTTACGCCAGGTTATCCTGCTAGCGCTGCATGCGACTCAATGGATCAGCTTGGCATTTCTATGAGTTGGCAAGATAAAAGAATAAACAAAACTAAGTTTGATTGCGCTAGAATGCTTACTCAATCAGAACTAAAAAACAAACTTTCTACTCCTTTTAACGTTAGCATATTTGTCAATAATGCGCTCGCTATCGGAGACGACATAAATAGTATAAACACCAAACAGGTTGCCAAAGTTCGTCGTATCGTCTCCATTTTAAACGGCGTGACAAATAAGGAAGAACTTGCTTCTTTTGATATCTATCTTTATCAGTGAGATACGATTATTTTTCCTCCCCCATACAATCTATTAAATTCAGAGTTAGATAAGTGAAACTTATCTCCGCAGATTATAATCTCCCCACCTTTCATCAGCTCTCCGGCATCTTGGCCAGTATTACCAGAAACAACTATAACCCCCCCTTCCATTCCATCTCCCAAATATCGACCAGCATTTTTACGTATTATAATTTTTCCTCCTTTCATATCTCGTCCAGTCATGATTCCGGTATTTCCATTAACTACTATAACGCCCGCTTCCATATAAAATCCCAGTTGCGTGCCTGCGTGTCCTTCGATAGTTATATCTTTTGTATTTTTAAATCCTAAAACATCTGGCTGTTCAGCTAAATGATTTGTAAAGACAAGGTGGTCTGCATCCTTGCTCATATTTATCATTGTGCTTATTATCAATCCTGCTTTTGCAGTAAAGTGTTCATGGTGCTGAAAATTAGTAATGGCTATACTAATATAAGTTATTTCTTTTGCTGAGAAGGTTTTGCCTTTTAGCAATTCTAAAAGATCATAATAATTATGATCATAGCGTTTGCCCGATACGAAGTTGAACTTATGCCAGATTTCTATAACTTGTGCCATTAGTTCGTCTTTTTTTACTTCAAAATTTCTGACTGGTTGTTTGGTTTCTCCTTTATACTTACCAAATACATTAAACGCTGCGGTAACTTGGGTTGGGGGTCTAAGCAATAAGCTTACTGTTTCCTGCCTCATCCCTCTTGCATCCACCCTCTCGCCTACAGCATCTTCTACCTGCTTTTCGTAACTATTTCAATGCCTTCAGGTGTTTTGTTTACATTGCCGATTTTTATTCCAACAAGCAACTTAACACCGCGATTCGCTGCGAGATCTACTAGCCTTTGGGTTATTATACCATCAAAAACTATCGCATTTACGTCTCTTGTCTCTTCCAATGCTTTGATCACATCTCTTACAGCTATTTCTTTTGTTCTTTCATATTTTTCATTGAAAAATCTTGCACGCAATGTGTTGTTCAATTCTTCGAGTTCTTTTATTAATTCACCTTTATCTAATTTTTGATTCGGATTTCCTTCACTTGAGCCATGTCCAGTTATAGCTGTTATTGTAGATGGAGTCACTAGCGGTTTTGCCTCTTTAGTAATTGATCCAAAATCCTGATCGTACCTAGGAGAACTTTTTTCACCTGCTATTGCATCGCTTATGTCATTGAATTCTCTTTTTTCTGCCCTTTCAAATTTTTTCTTAATTCTATTTTCATGCCCTTCTCTTTTCTGCCCGTCAGTTTCCTGCTCAAATGGCAAGCGGTTGCGTATGCATTTTATCAATTCTTTGCGCGTCAGCTCTTCAACTTCTTTACCTGTCGGTGCGCGTGCAACGAAGTCTATTTCCACTCCGCCCTGGATCAACTCATTTAATATTATATCTCCACCCCTATCACCGTCTAGGAATACTGTTAGTTCCTTTTCTTTTGATAGTTTTACTATTGTTGGCGGCACTTTCGCACCTTGTATTGCGATTACATTGGTTATATCGTTCTTAAGCAGATTGATTACGTCTGCCCTTCCTTCTACCAATATTACTTCGTTCGATCGATCTACGTTCGGACCAGCAGGCAGGTGTTCGTAACCATATTCAACTATCTCTGCAGTTTTAACTTCTTCTCTAACCATTTCAGATATTTCCTTGCTTTCTGGCAGCTCGGTATTTATTAACGTTTTAAGTAATCCCTTTGCTCTTTCTAAAAGTACCTTTCTCTTTAAGTTTCTCGTATCTTCTACTTTTCCTATTTTTATGCTTGCTTCGCACGGACCAACTCGATCTACTGTTTCGAGCGCTGCTGCGATTATGCATGTTTCAACCATGTCTAAACTGCTTGGAATTTTTATAATGCCAACTGTTCTTCCTTCCTTTCCATTTAAGTCAACCTCTATTCTTCCGATTCTTCCATTTTTTTGCAAATCGCGAAGATCTAGCTCGTCGCCGAGAAGGCCTTCTGTTTGTCCGAATATTGCGCCAACTACGTCTGGTTTTTCAACCAAACCGCCAATATCAACGTTTGCATATACTAAATATTTTACTGTGTCTATGTATGTTTTTGCCATCTTAATCACCTATTATTTTTTTCTTCTTCTATAAATTTCAAATATTTTCTATTAATGTCCTCAAAATGCCTGAGATTAAGCAAACCGCCTAGTATTTTTCTATATTCTATATTTGCATTAATTCCGTATCGCTCCAGCTCGCCAACAGCTTGCTTTGCCAATTCATCGCCTCGCCTGTCTAGATCTGTAAGTACTATAATCTTTGTTTTATTGGCCTGGATTCTTACAGATTCGCAAGTTGCGCGCAAATTGCCTGAGATCGTAAACACACTTGTTACGCCTAACCCAGAGAGCGCTTCGCGATCTTTTTTTCCTTCAGCAAATACTATATTCTCTTTAAGCTCATTCATTATTATCGCCAATTTTTTAGCAGATAGATTGTAATCTTTCAATGATCTCCTGCTCATTACCTTCTACCTCAATAATTTTGTCCCGACTATACATACCGGCCTTTATCCATACTCGTCTGTTAAAGATTTTTGTCAATTCTTTGGTTATTTCTACATTAACTTTGTTATGCACTGGACGTTCAGTTGCATGGATAACAATACCGTTCTTGTAGCTTATTGAAAATCTTTTCGCGTTTGTCTTTACTTTTACTTCAATTTGCATTTTTTTATTACTCCTGGTTTCTTAGAATTAGATTTTTCTATCTACGCTGTGCATTGTTGACCTCTTATTCATAGGTTATACCTCCTAGGGCCATCCATGCACAGCGATCTTGAAGTTTTGTTTAGAAACTTCAAGAGATGTGTCAAAAGGACACACAGATTATATTATAATCGCAATTATTTAAGAGCTGCGCGTTCCTCGATTATATCTACAATCGCAGGAAATATACGCATTATGTCTCCTTCGCTTATTACTCCAATAAGCTCGTTATCATCATTAACAACCGGTAGTCTCTTTATTTTATTCTCTTTCATAGCGCGCGCCGCTTCTTCTAATGCTGTATCTGGTTTTACAACGCGCAATGGTTTACTCATTATCTGCTCTACCGTAGTTTTGAACGGATCTTTGCTTTTTGCGATTACTTTATGTACGATATCTCTCTCAGTTATTATGCCTTTTGCATGTTTACCCGTCTTGTCATCGACGATTATAACTGATCCAATATCGTACTTTTGCATGGTTTTTGCTACCTTATCCAAGGTATCATCCATGCTGGCGACTATAACTTTTTTCGTCATTATGTCTCCTACTCGTAATTCTGAAACCATAATAGAATTAGGAACGGAAAAGCTTAAAAACAGTATTGTTGGAATTTTTGGAACATTATGAATTTATCCTCGTTCCTTCCTCGAGTTAAAATACTCGGTCATATAAATCTGTTTCTTTTTAAAATCACAATACGATTATTTTGCATTAATTTATAACGAACTTTTAGCTCAAGCAAAATTAGCAGAGCTCGAAGGCTTTCGTATGCCTGAATAAATCATAAAAATTTCATAATAAACTCTTCCGCAAGCCTGCGATTTATTTTATATAATTTGTCAATATGCTGCATTGCTTCCTGTTCGTTCTTCACTGCCAAGGCGTATATAAACATTAATTTTTCCACATCAGGATTGCCATCTGCCTTCATTTTGCTTAAGAGCTTGTAGCATTCTTCCTGATTGCCATTTAAGTAATAAGAGCTGCTTAGTATAACCGCGCATGTAAGCATATCTTCTCCTTGCGAGAGATTAAATGCAGCCCTGCCCTCTTTTATCGCTTCATCAAATTTTTTTATCCAAAAAGCGCTTTTCATGAGTAAAAAATGAGCCAGCATTTCAGCACTAAAGCGTTCTACGAACTCCCTTGATAAGTCATATGCTTTTTGGTAATCCCTGTTACCTAGATATATCGCTATCTGTTTCTCATAAGATTCGCGCTTTGTAAAAATAACCATGAAATAAAGAGAATCTTAGTATTTAAATATTGTTTTGTTTTTATTTAATTTCATGGATGGTGGATTAAAAAACCTTAAGAAACCTGATGAACAACTTCTAGTACCTGCGGAAAGAGAGAGGAAGATGCAAATAACATTAGATGATTTTGCATCTAGGTTCGGTTTAAAACTTACTGAAAGAGAAATGGACCTAGCCACGAATGTAGCACGTGATCGCACACTTACAACTAAAGAAACAGATGCTATTGCCCGCGCAATTTGTTACACAAGCATGATAAGAAACGGAGACTTGGATGGTGCACTGAAGCGTTTTAATTTTATGGCAACGGATCCAGAAGTAAAAGAAAAATACGGTTCAGATTTTGGCCAAATCGTGCTCGCTGAAATGAAAAAATTGGATAAGGGTGCAGCAGAAGAACTTAGTGCAAGATTAACAAAAGGTAAAGAAAAAGTCGCGCTTAGAGATTAGTTTTTGTGCGTTTTATTATCTGTTTATGGTGATTTCCAAATGTTCAGAACACATTATATAAATGAAGCGAAAAAAGCAAAAACGGTTAAAATTGCAGGTTGGGTTTACGATTTTCGCGACTTGGGCAAGCTTAAATTTATTCTAGTACGCGATATCACTGGTATAATTCAAGTAACAGCAAAAAAAGGTAATATAAGCGACGCATTGCTCGAGAGCATAAAATGCAATCGCGAAGATGTTGTAATATTTGAAGGCGAGATTGTGCCTAAT
>JAHFGR010000032.1 GCA_023247345.1 Microcaldota archaeon
AGTGCGAGGATAAATGCTGAGATGAAACCCAAAACAGGTGACACCACGATAAAAAGCAGAACTTTGCCAATGCCATCAAACAGTAAAACACTAGTGCCAGCTGCTGCTATTGCTGCACCTATTAATCCTCCTATAAGCGCGTGACTGCTTGAAACAGGAATTCCAAAAAACCAAGTTATTATGTCCCATACAATTGCGCCTACAATCGCAGCAAGGATCATTAAGACAAATGTATCTTTTGGTAAGAAAGACTGAATATTTTTTGTATCTATAATTCCTTTTCCAATTGTTGCAGCTATCGCAGTCGTGAAAAACAATGGTCCGATAAGATTTCCGACTGCGGCCATAGAAACTGCTTGCATGGGAGTTAGAACTCGCGTCGCAACAACTGTTGAAATTGCATTTGCGCTATCATGAAAACCATTAATAAAATCAAATACTAACGCCATTAGAATAGTAAAAATTAGCAGTTCGATCATCGAGAAAATCACCATTTTCGAGATATTTGTTCCGCAGAACAATTCATTTATTCACCAATCAAGAATGTTTCATAACAATATCTGAAATGTGCTGAGCAGCCTTGTCTATCTTATCAGTTGTGGATTCTAAACATTCCAAGATTTCCTTTTGTTTAATCACTTCTAGAGGTTCTTTTTTATCGAACAATACTTCAATTGCATGAATATAAACTTCATCTGCCTTATTCTCAAAGCTCTTGATTTTAGTGCAATGTTTGGATACTTCTCCGTAGGTACGTGAATGATTTATTGCTGCTACAGCGCTTTTTAGCTCATGCGTTTGATTGGATACTAATTCAGCCAACTGAATCATGGCAGAGGATGGTTTGGCGATTTTATAGATAACGAGCAGAGTAGAGACATGATCGATTAAATCAATGATATCATCAAGTGCGCTTGCAAGCGTGGAAATGTCAGTATGGTCTATAGGAACTATAAAAGTTTTGTTTAGCGCAGTATACAGATCACGCATTAACTGATCACCTTGGTGTTCAAGTTCTCTTATCTTCGCTGCATTTTTTTTCATATTGTGATGGTCAGAAAAGAGATGACAAAGCGCTTGTGAAGATGCATGTGCAATTTCAGCTTGCTTCTGCATTAATTCAAAAAAAAGCCCATCCTGTGGCACTAGTAAATGTTTTAATCTCGTTAAAGGCATTTTTAATACACCCCTCAATCCTACTAATTAGTTTAAAATTATAAACATTCCCATCTGAAATATTTTTAAGAGAAAACTTTCGTATTTATAATCTCCCTTCTCCAATCAATCTTTTTCTTTCATCTGACGGAACTCCATATTCGGTCATTTCCACAGAATCCGGAATATTGCCTCTCTTATATCTCCATAAGGATGCTGTGTCCAAACGATAGAAGAATTTCCAACTTGAATATGTTGGTGCATAGTCAATCCTTGTAAACCCCCTGCTTTTGGCGAGATTTATTCCTTCTGTCATTGCTACTTTTAGAGTGTCTTTATATTTTTCATCGACTCCCCACACACAAACGGACATTGTGAGATTGTAAAAAAAATATTGGATAATTGAAGCGGTCTTGCCATCTTTGATTATTGACCAATATTCGGTGCGCGGGTCTCTATCCAGTAGTTCGTAGCACACTATACTGTCATTTATGAAATCAGATTTATCTCTGAACATCTTTATGTTCAGTTCTGCCATCTCTTTGAGCGTTCCTTTTTTTATGAACTGATATTTTCCGAATTGATTATACGCTCTCTTGAAATTCTTCTGGTGCTTCTTGGAGAAGCGTTTAATGTATTCATCTATATTATTTATACCTTCAAGATTAATGAAGAATTGCGGGCATGCTCCTTCCGTACAACCATCGAACTTGTCGGTTAGAAAATCAAAATATATGTTTTCAGGAATCTCTTTAGTTTTCTTCATGAACTCGGGTTCGAAAGTAATGTAATTTTTCTCTGCAGTTGTACCACCTATAATAGAATAGAAACCGTTCTCAGGTTCATATTGCAAGGGAAAGAAGTTTCTACCGTCGTATAGAATTAGAGGTTTGTAATCATAGGCTTTACATAGTGCTACCCTGACATCCCAATCATCTGTCCAGATTTGCTTTTCCGGAACAAAACCGTCCCAGATAGGTTTCGCTTCCTCGAGCGATATTTCACGCATCATAATTTCACTTTGGCTCTCACCTGAGCATTTACAGTTCAAATAAATATGCTCCGTCCGGGATTTTTGGGCGATAATTTTTGTATTAACAAAAATAACAAAAACAATCGGAACCCGGGTTACAGGATTGAAAGTCCTGCATCCTTGGCCGGGCTAGATTAACGGAGCAACAACATATCCCCTAGCTTGGATATAGAAAGAGAGTTAGAACACAAGTTCTTAAAAACACTAATACTTTATCTTTCTTTGCCGCTGCTTTGATACGAAGCGTCGTGTCAAATATTGTCACACGATTGTCGCCATGCGACAATGTGCATATTGTTCGAAACGTCGAACAATCATGTCGTTTTTTTGCACCGCTGACAATGCTTTCTTTTTCAATGGCTTTTAGAAGATGGGAAAGAAAGCAGCAAATTTAATATATCTTTTTGTACTTGTTCGATACTGAGACTAGCGTCAATCTTTACCCATTTTTTAGCGAAATAACGCTCTTCGTACAATCTCAAAAACTTTTTCCGTACATTTTCCAAATAACTAATATTTTCTTCATAGCGATCGAGCATTTTTTGTTTTGCTTTTCTTTGTTGGGCTACAATTGCAGGGATATCTAATAAAATAACCAGATCTGGTTTTATAAAGCCGTGAAACTCCACGCGCTTTTTTATATCATCAAAATCAACTAAGTGTGATTCATAAGCTATAGTTGAAAAGATATAACGATCAGATATTGTCAAACCGTCCTTAATTGCAGTAGCAACTTTATCTTGCTCAGCGTATATATCGTCTAAAAATAAATCAACTAGCTCACTGCCGTTTATGTCTTCCTTTTTTTCCAAATAAGCACGTAATCTTTTATTACCAGGAGTAGGATATTTAAAATAGGAAAAATTAATTGACTTTTTTAGTAAGTCTATCTGCGTATCCTTCCCAGCTCCATCAATTGCCTCGATCACAATGAACATAAAGTGGATTAAAACACGAAAGCTTTTAATTATTATAAACAAATTCCAATTATGCGAATTTTGGGTATTAGTGAATTCGATAATGATGCAGCTGCAGCCTTACTAATAGATGGAAAGATAATAGCAGCAGCAAGCGAAGAAAGATTCTCAAGAATAAAGCAGCATGCTGGTTTTCCTTATAAGGCGATACGCTGGATTTTGGAATATGCGAAACTAAACTTAGATGATATTGACTTAATAGCGATAGGCAAGCAACCGGCAAGCATAGAAGTAAAAAAT
The DNA here is from genome assembly GCA_023247345.1 of Microcaldota archaeon. Lineage (GTDB taxonomy): Archaea > Micrarchaeota > Micrarchaeia > Anstonellales > Bilamarchaeaceae > JAGVWJ01. Next base: position 3,406 of record JAHFGR010000032.1, read on the forward strand.
TATATAGGCGCAATAAAGTCATTTCCATGGTTCCACTATGAAGCGCCATTAAAACGCAAGTTGCTGGATTTTGGGATATGGTTTGGGAGAAACATCCCGAAATATTATTTGTATGTTCATAAGCAGGAAAAGGAACTGAAAGAGTGGTTAAAGAGCAATAACATTCAACAAAGCAAAGTTCGCTATACAATTCATCACGAAGCACATGCAGCGACTGCATATTATTTTTCAGGATGGGATGAAGCACTTGTAATTACATGTGATGGACAAGGCTTGGGAGAAACTGCAACTGCTTGGGCAGGTAAAGATGGCAAGCTGGAAAAAATCAATAGTGTAAAATTGCCAAACTCGATAGGGAATTTCTACGGTTCTGTAACAAAAGCAATAGGTTTTAAGCCAAATAGACACGAGGGAAAAATAACTGGCCTGGCCGCTTATGCACCACCAAGCAATGAAGTAGATGCATTTTGCCAGAGTATCTCCTTTTTCAAAGACGGTTCAATACATGCTCCATATATTTACGGTTCATTCCCAGAGATAAGGGCATTGATAAAAAAGGTAGGCCGTGAAGCAGTTGCTGCCTCATTCCAAAAAAGATTAGAAGAAGTTGTAGTTCAATACATAAAGTATTATCTGAAAAAATATTCTAACAAAAAAGTTGTTTTAGCAGGAGGAGTTTTTGCAAATGTTAAGCTTAATCAAAGAATTGCTGAGATTCAAGAAGTAGAAGAAGCATTTATATTTCCAGCGATGTCTGATGCAGGATTAGCAGTGGGAGCAGCAATACTGCAAGAAGAAAATAAAATTCCAAAAAAACTAATGGACGTTTATTTTGGTCCAGATTATAGTGAAAAGGAGATTAGGGCAGAACTTGAAAAAAACAATGTAGAATATCAAAAACCAAAAAATCTAGTAACTGAAGTAGCAGATAAGCTCGCCGACGGCAGAGTAGTTGCAATATTCCAAGGAAGAATGGAGTATGGTCCAAGAGCACTGGGCAACAGAACGGTTATGTATGAAACAGTTGATCCTAAAGTAAATGATTGGTTGAATAAAAGCTTGGCAAGAAGCGAATTTATGCCTTTCGCACCGGTAACATTAGAAAAGCATGCAGAAGAATGCTATGTAGGCATAGACAAGGGCAGATACACTGCAAAATTCATGACAATGACTTTTGATTGTACGGATTATATGAAAAAAACTTCACCTGCGGTTGTTCATGTTGATGGAACTGCCAGACCACAACTAATAGACAGAAAAACAAATCAGTCATATTATGACATTCTAAACAATTATCATGCGCTAAGCGGGATACCTAGTTTGGTTAATACGAGCTTTAACATGCATGAAGAGCCAATAGTTTGCAGTCCTTATGATGCAATAAGAGCATACAATCTAGGCAAGCTGGATTATCTAGCACTAGGGCCATTTATATTGGAGAATAAAAATGGTATAACTTTTCAAAGGGAAAGGAAAAAATGAGCGGGATATTTACATTGTCACTAGACACTGAGCTAATCTGGGGGGTAGTACAATGGGCCAGGAAGGAACATGAAGAATCAGTTGCAATGGCAAGGGAAATAATCGATGAACTACTAGGATTAATGGATAAATATGATGTGCAAGCAACATGGGCAGTTGTTGGGCATCTTTTCCTTGATAAGTGTAGAATAGAAAACGGAAAGAAACACTCTGATATGCCCAGACCTCAATATTCCTGGCTGGCTAAGGACTGGTATGATGTTGATCCTTGCACTGATATAGAAACTGATCCGTTTTTTTATGGAAAGGACATAATAAAAAAAATAATAAAGGCAAAAACAAAACATGAGATTGGCTGCCATGCGTTTTCGCATGTAATATTTGGTGAACAGGGCTGCACAGGAGAGGTTGCTGATGCAGAGCTAAAAAAATCGAAAGAGCTTGCTAAAAGCTTTGGGATTGAACTAAAATCGCTAGTATTTCCACAAAACTCAATCGGGCATCTAGAAATTGTCAAAAATAACGGATTTACTTGTTACCGCGGACCAGATCCACTATGGTATAACAGCTATCCGCACCTGTTAAGAAAAGCAATGCATCCGCTGGATGTTGGACTAGCAATGTGCCCCCCAGTTGTAGAAGCAAGAGAAACACTGCCAGGTTTATGGAATATTCCTGGTTCGATGTTATATCTTTCATGTGATGGAGTAAGGAAGTTAATTCCGGTTTCATCAAGGGTTGCAAAGGCAAAAAAAGGGATAGATAGTGCTATTAAACAGGATATGATATTTCATTTATGGTTTCATCCATTTAACTTAGCAAGCAACATGAAAAATATGTTGAATGGTTTGGAAGAGATATTCAGTTACGTTGATAAAAATATAGATGAGAATAGGCTAGAAATAAAAACTATGAGTCAAAACGTTAGCTTTTATACTAACAAATAAATATAAAGCTTCATCTACAAGACCATATGGTGCACTAAATGAATTGTCCTGCTGGACAAATATTTCGAAATCACCGGTGATTTCTCAATGAATTTAATTTCCATAAGAGATTTAGATAAAAAAGAGATCGAAAAAATTTTGGATTTATCTGAGGAAATGGCCGCAGGTAAAATAAAAAGAAAGTATGATAAGATACTTGCAACACTATTTTTCGAGCCAAGCACCAGGACGCGTTTAAGTTTTCAGGCAGCAGCACTGCGTTTGGGTATGAGTTACCTAGATTTTTCACCAGAAACAAGCTCGTTAAAGAAAGGAGAAACTTTCACAGATACGATAAAAGTAATAAGCGGTTATGCTGATGTGCTCGTAATAAGACATCCGAAAGAGGGCACTGCAAGGCTAGCAGGAGATGCAATTGAAAAACCAGTAATAAATGGCGGCGATGGCGGCAACCAACATCCAACACAAACTTTGATAGATTTGTTTACAATAAGAAAAACTAAAGGAAAGATTTCTAATTTAAACGTCTCGCTTTTAGGCGATCTAAAACATGCAAGAACAATGCAATCGCTAGTCTACGCTTTGGCAATGTTTGGTGCTAAGATAACACTAATATCGCCGAAGGGATTAGAGCTTGACCCAACGCTGATAAAAGAGGTGGAAGAAAAATTCGATGCGAAAATAAAGACAAAAAGCGAACTTAGCTTTAATGATGCTGATGTACTTTATGTATGCAGGATACAAGAAGAAAGATTCGCAGATCCGTACGAAGCAAAACGAATAAAAGAGCAGTTTATGCTAAAAAGCGAACATCTAAAAAATACAAAAAAAGATCTCGTCATACTTAGTCCACTCCCAAAAATAAACGAGATATCTCATGAAATAGATGCGAACAATAAAGCGAAATATTTCGAACAAGCACATTACGGCGTACCAGTAAGAATGGCGATCATAGATTATTTATTAGGTAGACAAACCCGAAACTAAAAATATTATAAGAGATACATAGACGACCGACGTCGCATTTATTGGACAGAAGACGACGCCTCTAGAGAAGACATAGGTAGCACGACGCTTTTGTCGGAAAGAGAAGATAGGAGGTAAACACAGATGCTTAATGTTGAGGCCATAGAAAACGGGACAGTGATAGATCACATACGCGCAGGTAAGGGGAAAAAAGTACTTGAAATGCTCGGCATAAATGAAAACAATGCGGGTCGCGTTGCGCTAGTTATGAATGTGCCAAGCAAAAGACTAAACAAAAAGGACATAGTAAAAATAGAGGGCGCATTTGTAAATGAAGAGCAGACAAACTTAGTTGCGTTAATATCACCAAAATCCACAATAAATATAATAAAAAATGGGAAGGTAATTGAAAAAAGAGAGGTTGAAATACCTAACGCGCTTAAAAACGTAGGAAACTGTCCAAATCCAAACTGTATAACAAATACTGAGCACGCAGAGAAAATATTTGAAAAAGAAGAATCAAAGTTTCGCTGCCATTATTGCGAGCGCTGTTTCGCAGCAGAAGAATTAGTAGGATAATTGAAATAATTACATTTTTAAATTTTAATAGACTTTTCTTAGCATGGCGCTCAGCATAATATCAGGTATTTTCGCTTTCTTAACAGGGGTTTCGATCATTGTACTAATTGCATATATAAATAAAAATCGCCGAAACAATGCTCCATTAATAAACCACGATGTTATTTTATCCTTTCTGCTGACGATAGTATTGACGCTCTTAACTCTAGAGCAGTATTTGTTTGGGATTATAGTTTTTGTAATTAGTGCTCTAACTACCGTTTACTTTGTTAAGAATAGCAAAACACAACTTTTTGAATTGGAAAATATGGTGTCTGCACCAGAGAACAACCCACCTGAGATCAAGGAAAAACATGAAAAGGAGATCGAACAAAAAATGGAGATGGGCAACAACAGACCTGAAAAAAAGAAAAGGAAAGAAATTAAAAAGAAGGCTAAGAAAAGATAATATGCAACTTGTATCACCAAATTTTAAAGATGTATTAACTCCTAATATCGAATTGAAAAAATTTCCTGATGGAGATAGCTATGTTCGCATTCCCAAGCTAAAAGAATGTACTGGAGAAGTTACTCTTTATCATAGACTTTACCCTAAACAGGATAGGTCGCTAATTCAAACGCTGCTAATTCTAGAAACATTGAGACAGGTAAACGCAAATGTGACGTTAGTTGCGCCATATTTGCCATATGCACGACAAGACAAGATAGTTCTGGAAGGCGAAGTAAAAAGTGCTGAAACAATATGCAAACTGCTTGCACAATCGGGTTGTAAAAAACTAGTAACAATAGATTGTCATTTTCTTAAAAAAGAGGGCGAGTTCGATTATGCTGGCTTAAAAATAAGAAATATTTCTATGAATGACAAGCTTATTGCGCATGCAAAAAAAGCATTTAACGATGAACCATTTGAAATTATAAGCCCGGACGAAGGCGCCAAATATATGGTTGCTGCAAAGGGTGGCAAATCAATGAAAAAAACACGTGGTGTTTATGAACAGGGAGATGTTGCTTATCGAGCCATCTCAAAGCTTGAAGGCAAGTTCGACTTTCGAGACAAAAATGTTCTGATAATCGATGATATTATCGCAACCGGGTCAACTATGTTTAAAGCATTAGAGAATGTCAAAGCGAGTGGCGCCAAAAGTATTGCATGCGCAGCTACGCACGGATTTTTCTTAAAAGATTCTCTTGCAAAGCTTCGCACTTCTTGCAATTTTGTCTTTGTAAGCAATTCGATTCCATCACCGGTTTCAGAAGTCAACATAATGGAGAAATTGAAGGCCTAAATATAAGCCTAGGGCTCCAAGCCTACAGCTATATTTATATTTCTAATCCATTTTATTCTATATAACTTATTTTTTATTTATTCGAGGGGGGCAAATGCAGGTTAATGAGAGCAGATACGCTAATCTTAAAACTATTGAACTAATTGCTGCAATTCTGGCTAAAACTCGTGCTGAACTAATAAAACAAATCAAAGCTGTAGAATCTTATCTAAAAACTGTTCAAATAGACATAATGGATAACGATTTTGTACCGAACAAAACAATTGGACTGGAACAACTAAGAAATCTGCCTGCTGGAATTAACTATGAATTTCATTGGATGGTACAAAACCCGGAAAAATTTATAAGGGAGATAAAAAACAAAAACGCGCTTCACTTAGTGCATGTAGAAGCAATGATGGATTTTGAAAAAGTTAAAAAAGCAGTTGCAGCAGTAGGTGGCAAATTAGGCATTGCATTTAATCCAGAGACGAGCATTGAAAAAGTGCTCGAATACGAGAAAGAAAGTAATTATTTTTTAGCTATGACTGTTCATCCAGGTTTTTCTGGCCAGAAATATATCTCAGAAGTTGAAGATAAAATAAAAATTTTGCGTGAAAGAAATCCAGAATACGACATTGAAGTTGATGGCGGAATAAACATCGAGACAATCAAGCGAGCTATTGCTGCTGGAGCGAATAGGATAGTCGCTGCGAGCGCCATCTTCGGACAGAAAGATATTTCTCTGGCGATAAAAGAATTAGAACAAGCTGCGGCGCTTGCAATTAAGGCTAGATACACGAGGACGGAAGTACATGGTTAACAGAATAAGAATAACTGACATAAAAAAGCTTAAACTTGTTGCAAATACTATCAGACAGGACGTAATTCACATGCTCCTGGAAGCAAAAAGCGGACATAGCGCTGGCAGCATTGGCTTAGCTGACATATTTACTGCTCTTTATTTCAACGTTTTATATCATGATCCAAAGAATACAAGCTGGCCGGACAGAGACAGATTACTTTTATCGAACGGACATGTTGCGCCTGTTCTTTACGCGGCAATGGCAAACGCGGGATATTTTCCAAAAGAAGAACTTTTTACATTGCGCAAACTTGGCTCGCGATTGCAAGGACATCCGCATCCTGGATCTCTGCCAGGCATTGAAAATTCTGGCGGTCCGCTTGGGCAGGGATTAAGTCAGGCGGTTGGCATGGCGATAGTTGCAAAAGCAGAACGCAAGCGATGGCGCGTTTATTGCGCAATGAGTGATGGAGAGCACGATGAAGGACAAACATGGGAAGCGATCATGCTTGCGAATAAATACAAACTCGGAAATTTAACTGCAGTAATAGATCGAAACAGCATCCAAATGGATGGAATGACCGAAGACATTCTACCGCTCGAACCGTTTGCAGAAAAATACCGCGCTTTCGGCTGGCGAGTAATTGAAGTTGATGGCCATAATATTGCAAAATTCATTGAAGCTTGCGAAGAAAGCAAAGCAGTTTACGAAAGGCCGACAGTAATTATTGCGCATACGATTCCTGGCAAAGGGATTCCATATATGGAGTATTTAAGTGAATGGCATGGCAAGACACCAAGCAAGGAGCAGGCAGATGAGGCAATT
>JAHFGR010000202.1 GCA_023247345.1 Microcaldota archaeon
TGGTTCACCTGCCTTTGGAATATAACCAGCAGAAACATGCAAACGCTTAGCACGCGCACCTTTTGCACCTATTTTGCCTGATGCAACAATTTCTGCACCTAAAGCGCCTGCGCGCAAAATTTCATGTAAAAAGAAATGTAAAACTGCACGAACCTTCTTACCCATTTCGATATAACGAGCAGCTTTCTTTGCAACAATGCGCGGCTCGAGGAAAGGTTCGCGAACTTCCATAACGCTTATCTGAGGATTTTCAATGTTAAATTCCTTTTTTATTGTATCAGTAAGCTCGTTTATTAACCTGCCGCGCTTTCCAATGATACGTGCTGGGCTTATCACTTCTAGAGTTATTCTTGTTACTATTGGAGTACGCTGAATATCAATATTTGCAAGACCCGCGCGGTCTAGTTTCTCTTCCAAATATTTCATAATCTGGTATTTGATGAATGGTTCGTTGATTAATTTATCCGTGTATAGCATTTATATTCCTCCTTATTTTTTAGCCTCGCCCTTTCTTAATTTTGAAAGATCAACTTTTTTTGTTTCGTGATGTATCTCTTTTTTGAAGTGATCTTTTTCTTGTTTGACTTCTGTTTTTGTTTCGTGATGTGTTTCTGGCTTTTTTTCCTCGTTTTTCTGCGCCCCGACATCCGGCTTACTGCTTAGTGCTTCTGTCTTCGCGTTCACAGCCTCTTGTTTTTTCTGTGGTGCAGTAACTTCAACTTTTTTCTCAACAGAATGCTGCCCTGTTACAACAATTTCTATGCGCGCAGTTTCATAATCTGCCCTAAAGCGCTTTCCTTTAGCCTGCATTCTCGGGAATGTTGCTTTTTTATTTGCGAGTATATGAACAATAGTTAAATCATCAGATAAACCTTTCACTCTAGCATTTGCCGCAACGCTTTTTATTGCTTTAAGAACTGCAAGTGCGGCTTTTTTTGGATATCTGCCTTTGCTGCCACCTAACTCACGTCTGTGGCCAAGGTTCGTATTAAATTTTTTGAACAAAATCGGTATATCTCCTTTTGATGCTTTTTCGAGAAATGTCAATGCCCATGCAATTTTTTTACCGCGAACGCGACCGCACACTTGGGATAGATCTTTATAAGATGCATCCACGCCTTCGGCTCGCGCAAAAGCAACATTGTCTTTTTCCTTATCAAATATATATGAATATGCTTGCATCATTAAACACCTTTATTTCAACGGAACAAACTTACTGCCTCTTGTAGCACCAACACCTGGACCAGAATGTAAAACTCTGCCAGTAGAATGTGAAAAATCGCCCAAGCGCTTTCCAACTTTATCAAAAGTTATGTCAACGGGCTTAAACTCTTTGCCATTATGAACAGCGAATTTTAGGCCGATCCATTCTGGCAAAATTATTGCGTCGCGAATATGGGTTTTGATAACTTTCTTAGGATTTTTAGCTTTTGTGTCTCTCACTTTTTCAATAAATAATTTTAAACGTGGATTTACATTTAGTCTTTTTAATGTTCTTCGATTTCTGGAGCTAGTCATCTTAGTAAAATCTTCAATCTTCATTGTAGAAAGTTTTTCTTCTTCAATGCCTTTATATATATCGCGTCTCATCTATAATGCCCTCCTTATATTCCTGCACTTATGCACTTCTATTATGATTATCATTTATCTTCAGTCTCTTTGCTCTTTGCATGACGACTTTTTCTTCCAGTTGTTCTTGCTGCAATGTGTCCAACCTTAGCTCCTGCTGGCGCGCTTCTTGCAACAACTGTGGATTTACCGACATGGTGCTGCTTACCTCCGTGAGGATGCGTATAAGCAGATTGATGTACTCCTCTATTTGTAGGCCAGTAACGATGGCGAGCGAGTTTTTTGTATGATTGATTACCTGCTTTCATTAATGGTTTTTCTAATCTGCCGCCACCTGCGATTATGCCTAGTTGAGCGCGGCATTCATTACTTAATATTAATGTTGTCTTACTTGGTAGCTTTATATATACAAACTCTCCTTCCTTTGCAACGATATTTGCATAGCTGCCCGGCGCTTTGACCAATCGACCACCATCGCCTGGATTTCTTTCTATATTATATATGTACGCACCATCTGGAATACGATAAAGCGGAAGCACGCTCCCGATTGTAAGCTTTGCCTGCGCGCCTGCTTCTATATATCCGCCAACCATAGCTCCTTCTGGCGCAATCAGATATCCTTCTTCATTATTGTCATAGCGAACTCGCATTAATATCGAATCTCTACCAGCATCGTCGACAAATTCGAGAACTTTTGCACGCAGTACACCTGTTTTTTCTACATCATCATAATTTCTATAAGTAAGATTAACCATGCCAATAGTCTTAGGAAATCTGTAAGCAGGGCTTCCTGACCCGCGTCTTTGTTGTTTTAATCTCTTTCCCATATTTATCATCCGCCTTGGACCATGCGCACTGCGCAAGGCGTATTGCTAATTATTATGCCATCTTCAACTTAGTAGTAATATCCTCTGCTTTGAAGCCTTTTGCTAGCTTAACCAAAGCACGCTTTTTACCAGTTGGTGCAATGTAGGTTCTAACAGAACCGACCTTGACAGTAAATAATTTTTCTACTTCTTTTTTTATAATTTCTTTAGTAGCATTTATATCTACTTCAAATG
>JAHFGR010000203.1 GCA_023247345.1 Microcaldota archaeon
ATCCACGCCTTGCCTTACATCTGTGCGGATTCTTATCGCAATATTCCCAGCTTGTACATTGATTATCCAGGTCGCAGTAGCCTTGCCTTGCTACGCATCGCTTGTTTTCCAGATCGCAACTTTGCCATTGCCCACAGTCTCCGTCATTCCCGCAAAAGTCTTTTTTAGGCTTGCATAGGTTGGTTTTTGAATCGCATGATTGCCATGACTGACAATTGCTGTCATCAGTGCATCTACCTTCCAATGGAACACATTTCTTCTGATTTAGATCACATCTTTCATAGCCTTGGCAGTCTAGATTAGTATTACATAAACCGGGTTTTGGAGCGCATTTATGTTTTGTTGGATTGCAATATTCAAACTGGCTATCACACTGCTCACCTGAAGAACAAAATCCTTCTCCTGCAACGCATGTATTATTAGTTCCGCATAGCTGCCAGTTTTCGCAATCACTTGTTACACGGCATTTGCCGGTTTTGTAATCGCATAAATGCGTGTTGCTATCACAGAATAAAAGAGAATCATTGCATGTTGCATCTTTATCGCAAAAACCAGTTTTTGTGTCGCATGTTTTTTTATCAAGATTACAGAATTGCCATGTTTTGCATTGTTTGTCGCTAGTACAGCTTGTTGCACCACTGCCACCAGTACAACCAAATGCAAGAACTAAAAATATAAATCCGAATATTAGTAATAGTCTCGAGTCCATTTTTTCACCATTAATTTAAGTAATTAGACAATAGTTAATAGGTAAGAATTTAAAATCGAACGGAGAACCTACTCATCTCTTGATTCCAATAAATACTTCCACATCGGAATAAAGTTGATCGTTTTTCCATCTATTTTCTTTTTTTCTTCATAATCCAAGGTTATAACTGTTGCGTCTTTAACCTTGAAGATATCCATAAATTTTAACATGCTTTTGGTATCTTTGTCATTTATGTTTTTCTGGTATTTAACTTCTACTGGTTTGACTATCTTTTTATCACGCAAAATGAAATCGACTTCCTTATCAGTTTCACGCCAAAAGTAATCCGCTTTGGATTTAAATAAAACAGTATTCTCAGCAACTTTTCCAGAATCAGGAAACTCAAGCGAAAGGCTTAGAGCAGGATGGATAAGATAATATTTTTTCAGTTTTCTGGAAGATGCTCTTAACGAGCCTCGGAAATTTCTTAGACTTTTTACAAGAAAACAACACTCTAAATAATAGAGATAATTGCTTATGAGCTGCCTGCTTCTGCCCATTTCCTTGGACAGATCCTCCAGATTCACTATCATGCCTGGATTAGAAGCAAGGATATGTACCAATTTTTCTATCAATTCAGCCTCTTTAATATCAAAAAGGCTAGTTAAATCCCTAAAAATCGCTTTCTCGATTATGCTCTCTTTTATATATTTTTTTGCGATTTCCTCTTCAGCGTTTACTATCTCTGGAAAAGGCCTGATTAGATAGTTGTCCATTTGGATCCTTAATTCGCTTCCCCATATGTCCGGATTTTTTTCTATTTTACCAAGCAGCCCCTTAAACTCTAAAAACTCTCGAAAAGAAAGCAGGTCAGCCGAAAAATAAAATATCCTACCTGCAAGTGTTTCCTTTGCTTTCAGTAGAATATTTAAAGAAGCTGATCCAGAAATAAAAAACTTAACATTAGGGTAAAGATCATAAAAAGTTTTGATTTTATCTTGCCAATCTCCCGTTTTTTGAATCTCATCAAAGAAAATATATGCTTTCTCTTCCTCTCTGAGATCCTTCTGTAATACTTTTTCTTGATAGAGTTTTATAACTTCCCTTATTTCATCTTTTTCTTCATCGAAAGAGAAGTATAAGATGTTCTTTGGTTCGATTTTGTTTTTAATAAGTTCCTGGATGAGCTGGTATAATATTGTTGTTTTTCCTACCCGCCTTAAGCCGATGATGCCAATTATCTGCCTTAATTTAACATGTTTATTAATTTCATAGAATAGTGCACGCTTATGCTCTGGTGCAAAGATGTCCTTGACACTACCCATCCGCCACCAGTGATTCATCTCTTCAAGTCTTTCTATACTTAACATATAAGTTAATTGGACCTAACGAATATTTAAATCTTTCGTTAAGTATGAATAACGAAAAATGCACACTCTACGCCCAAATGGAACTTCTGTATTCACCTGTGTTCTTAACTCACCTGAACTAGGCGTTTAATAATATCTGGAAGCTGGGAAAAATCGCTAATGCCATCTTTACCACGCTTTATTGCATACATGCCAGCTTGCTTTGCCGGGATTATGTCTTTGTCCTCTTTGTCGCCGATCATTACGCAATCACTGGATTTGATTTTTAGCGCGCCTAAAACTTTATTAAAAAATTCTTTGCTTTTTTCTGTTCCGATTTCTTCTGAAACAAAAACATCCTCGAAATAAAGCGCAATACCCAAGCGAATTAGCTTATCCCACTGCTTTATTGCATTGCCATTTGTTGCGATATATAATTTGTAGCCTTGCTCACGCAATGAAAGCAATATTCTTGGAACTTCTGGATATGGTAGTATACTCGTTTTAGTATTATGATAAGCTGCAACTGCCGCAGCAATAAAGCGCGCTGGATTTTTTATTTTTAATTCTTTTAAGAGCT
>JAHFGR010000204.1 GCA_023247345.1 Microcaldota archaeon
CAAGAGCAAAGGATAAAACACAGGTATCCGCATTGCTGGAGATGCAAAACTCCGCTAATATTTGTTACAACAAAGCAGTGGTTTATAACAATATCAAAAACAAAAGACAAAATGCTGGAAGAAGCAGAAAAAATAGAATGGCATCCTGAATTTGCAAGGCAGCGATTTAAAGAATTTGTAACTGTTGCACCAGACTGGTGTATTTCTAGGCAGCGATATTGGGGCATACCTTTGCCAATATGGAAATGTAAAAAGTGCGAAAAAATTAAAATGGTCGATTCGAAAAAAGAGCTTCCTAAATTAAAAGAATTGCACCGGCCGTACATAGACGAAGTTAAATTCAAATGCGAATGCACGGGCGAGATGATAAGGATAGAAGACGTGCTTGACGTTTGGTTTGATTCTGGCAATGCAATATGGGCATCTTTAGATGAAGACGAGGCAAAGGAATTCGGCGAGCGTGCGGATCTTATTATAGAAGGACAAGACCAGATAAGAGGTTGGTTCTACTCGCTCCTGGGCTCGGGCATTGTTCGTTATGATACTTCTCCATATAAAAGAATACTGATGCATGGATTTTTTGTTGATGAAAAAGGAGAAAAAATGAGTAAGAGCGTTGGTAATTTTGTACCGCTAGAACAGATAATAGAAAAATACGGCGCAGACAGTTTTAGGTTATGGGGTTTAAGCAACACGATCTGGGAAGAGCTTAAGTTCAATTGGGATGACATAAAAAAAGCGAGCGGAGATCTTAACATCGTTTTGAATTTGATAGTATTTTTAGAGAGATTTCATGGATCAAAAAAATTAAACAAAGAAGAATTAAATTCTGAGGATAGATGGCTGCTCTCAAGGGTAAATAGCACTGTCAAAGAATTCAGAGATGCTCTGGAAAAATATGAGCTGAATAGAGGTATAAAGGCGTTACGCAATCTTATCGTAGATGATATTAGTAGATTTTATATGAAAATAGCAAAGGATAGGATAGCTAAGGATGAAAATGCCGAGGCAACTTTATACGTAGTTTATGAATCGATGCTAACGTCTCTAAAAATGTTGTCAATTGTATGTCCGTTCATAAGCGAAAACCTCTACAGAAAATTCTTCAAGAAATTTGAAAAGCAAGAAAGCATTTTTATGCTTTCGTTTGAGGATGAAGACAGCGCAAGAATAGATGTTGCTGCAGAAAAACAGGTTGGTATCTTAAGAGAGATATGCTCGGCAGCACTAAATGCACGGCAAGCTGCACAAATAAAAGTTCGCTGGCCATTACGAACGTTATTTATAGAAACCAAATCGCACGAGATAAAAAATAGCGTGACGAATTTTACTGACATAATATTAAAATTGGTAAACATAAAGGAAGTTAAAGTAGTTGAAAAAATAGATGATAAAAAAGAATGTGTTATGCAAGAGATGGCGAATGCAAAGGTTTACGTTGAGAAAAAGATTGATGAAGAACTTTATGAAGAAGGACTCGTAAATGAGGTTAAAAGAAGGATACAGATACTAAGAAAAGAAACAGAGTTAGTTGAAAAAGACAAAATATCTGTAAAAATTAGTGGAGAAGAAGAAATGCTTTCGATAATAGAAAAATTCGAAGATAAAATTGCAAAGGAAGTAAACGCGAAAGAGATAAAAAGAGGCGAAGATAAAAACGCGAAAGAGTTTGAGATAGACGGACGGGTAATAAAGATAGGTATAAAGAAGGCATAACATTACTGAATTTGGATGATGTGGTTCTATATACTGATCCAACTAAAAAAGTTGGATCAACTATACAAAACCATTGTCACGCGGGCAAAAAAAGCGTGACAATATTTGTCACGAAAATCGTGACAAACCAACTGAGATAAAATTAAGAAAAGGAAATCGGTAAAACTTATTTGGTTTTGTATATGCGACAATCTGCAAAAGTTCTTCTAAAAGCAGCGAACAAAGCACTTCCTGTATTTTTAATGCCTAAGCCACTGGCAGAAAAAATAATAATAGAACTACCCCTAGAAAGAAGAGAACTGGAACAGTTTTGGTGGATGACGAGGGATGGAAGACGAAGGCATAAAATGAGTGACAAGGTGTTTGGCCAGTTTGGTCCTGGCCCATCTATATGCAAAGAAGCGTTAATGTCTGGAAGATATAAGGACTGGATAGTCCAACAATCACTTGCTACAGGCATAGAAACATCTGCTGACATAAAGGATATACTTATGTCAGGTGTATTTATAGAAAAACTTACGCAAATATGGCTTGCTGGTCGCATAAGCCATCAGTACCAGCAATATGCAATGGAAATACTGGTACATACTCCTAAATTTGGTTGCGCTAGGGGTTTGCCCCTGACACTTGATGAAGAAACGCAAATAATACTTGCAAAAAAAATTGAATATGGTGTTTTTGCAATTCAAGCATTAAACTCACGAAATTTAACCTCGGAAAAGGCAAGAAGAATACTTACTGAAAGCTTAGTAATGGATTCTGACTTTAGAGAACGTATTTGGGGGCATCCATTGGAAAGCTGGTTGGATTTGTTTGATATAGGTCCAAATGAACCTTTAGGAAATTTTTTTGGTTTGGATCAGATCCAAAAGGCAAGAAGAGAAAAGGTAATGAAT
>JAHFGR010000033.1 GCA_023247345.1 Microcaldota archaeon
ATGGCGGCAATCGCTTCGAACTTTATGTTGATCCAGATGCTGCTTACGCATACAAAGAAGGACAAAAGCCAGATCTGAAAAACATACTTGTTTCAGAAGAGATCTACGCTGATGCCAGAAAAGGAGAACGCGCTAAAAGCGAAATGGTTCAGAAAGTTTTCGGAACCACAGACATAATGAAAATTCTCGAATTTGTAATGAAAAACGGCGAAGTACAACTGACAACAGAACAAAGAAAGAAAAAACTTGAAGAAAAGAGAAAGCAAATCGTAGCAGTTTTGCTTCGTGAGGCCATTGATCCGCGAACCGGTGCACCGCACACTCAAATACGCATTGAGAATGCATTAGAAGAAGCAAGAATTACAGTAGATCCCTTCAAAGATCCGCGAGACCAACTGCCAGACATAATAAAAGCGCTTCGTCCTATAATTCCATTAAAATTCGAGAAAGTAAAAATTGCAGTAAAGGTTCCGCCTTTGTTTGCGCATAAATGCTATGGAATTCTCAAGAACTATGGCATGATGCAAGAAGAATGGGCAAAAGATGGCAGTTTTATTGCAGTGGTTGAACTATTTGGCGGAATGCAAGGCGAATTTTACGATCGTCTTAACAAATTAACCAACGGAAGCGTTGAAACAAAATTATTGAAACAATAAGTTATCAGAAAGACATCTGTCTTCCGACGCGGATACGGCTATGCCGAGGTTCTGCGTCTAATATAAGAATAACATGAGCGCTGAAACATTTGAGGTGCATAAGAGATGAATAATAATAGAAAAATAGTATTACCAGGAGAAAGAATTTCAGATAAAAAATTATACTTACCCAATACGTTTGTAGAAGGCGAAGAAACATTCGCAGCCGTAATAGGGATGCTTGATGAAGAAGGAAAATACATACCTTTAGAATCAAGATATAAGCCATTGCAAGAGGATACCTTAGTAGGTATTGTTACTGATGTAAGGCATGCAGGGTATTCAGTAGATATTAATCTTTCCTCGCCTGCATTTATATCTTCAAAGGACTTTCGGGTTGAGTTAAATCTTGGGGATATTGTGAGCTGTAAGGTTGGTCAGGTTTATGAAGTTGGAGATGTAGATTTTGCTGAAGTAAAAAAACTTCCACCAGGTAAGGTAATTCATTATCCTCCGGCAAAAGTGCCGAGATTAATTGGAAGAAAAAGCAGCATGATAAACTTAATCCGTGAGCACGCCGGCGGCGACATAATAGTAGGCAACAACGGTTATGTTTGGATAAGCGAAACGAGCAATATTCCTTTAGCACTAAAAACAATAAATATTATAATTCAAAAAGCGCACATGTCTGGACTTACAGACGAGATTGCGCAATTTTTAAAAAATCAAACGGGCGAGAGCAAAATCAGCGCCCAAACAGGTGAATAAATGGGTGGACATTCAGATCTTAAATTATTAGTAAATGGTAAAAGATTAGATGGTAGGACACAGTTTGATCTCAGGCCAATTCGCGTAGAAGTAGGCGTATTGCATGATGCAGATGGCTCTGCTTTTGTAGAATGGGGTAAAAATAAAGTAATATGCGGTATTTACGGTCCGCGCGAATGCATACCAAGACACGGAGCCGATCCTTATAAAGCAGTATTAAAATGCAGATACATGATGGCGCCCTTCTCATCGTTGGAAGAGCATGGAAGAAGCGGTCCAAACAGAAGAAGCACGGAATTATCAAAAGTTATTCGCGAAGTCTTTGAGAATTTAATAATTGTAGAAAATTATCCACGCACGCAGATAGATATTTTTGTTGACGTCTTGCAATCAGATGGCGGTACAAGAACAACATGCGTAACTGCTGCGGCAGCTGCATTGGCAAATGCAGGAATTCCAATGCGTGATATGGCATCAGCCGTTGCTGTTGGAAAAGCAGACGATACTCTTGTTGTAGATCTAGCAAAAGAAGAAGACAACTTCGGGCAATGCGATATGCCAGTTGCGTTTTCTTATAGAAAGAAAGATATACTATTACTGCAGATGGATGGTTTGCTTACTCGCCAAGAAATCGAAACTTTGCTAAATGAAGCAGAAAAAGCAAGTGAAAAAGTTTATGTGAAGCAAGCAGATGCGTTAAAGAAAGTTTATGACTCAAAAGAAGAAAAATTTAAAATGTAAGTTTATTATAAAAAGGTGATTATAGATGCCAGAAGAATTTAAGGATTTAATAATGTCTCATTTAAAGAGAGATGCTTTAGTAAGCTCACTTAAAAAAGGCGTCCGCTTTGACGAACGCGCTTTTGATGAGTTTAGGAAAATTGAAATACAGAAGAATGTAATAAAAAATGCGGAAGGCTCTGCCCTTGTTAAACTTGGAAACACGCAGGTTCTTGTTGGAGTAAAGTTTGACATTGTTACTCCTTATTCCGACAGGCCAGACGAAGGAACATTGGTTACAAATGCCGAATTATTGCCTTTAGCTAACTCGAGTTTCGAAACAGGGCCGCCACATGAATACTCAATCGAACTCGCAAGGGTACTTGATCGCGGAATAAGAAGCGCGGAATGCGTAGATGTCAAATCATTTTTCGTAGAAGATGGCAAAGTTCTTGGTTTATACATAGACATATACGTCCTAGATCACGCTGGTAATTATACTGACGCGAGCGGTATTGCGGCAATAGCAGCATTAACCGATACCAGAATGCCAAAAGTTGAAGATGGAAAAATAATAAGAACAGAAAGCAAAGGGAAGCTACAATTAAAATCCCTGCCAATCACAGTAAGTTCTATAAAAGTTGATAATTTTTGGTTAGTTGATCCGAATATAGAAGAAGAACTAGCTATGGATTGTCGTGTTACAATTGCAACTACAGATAAACATGTTGCAGCAGTTCAGAAAGGAAAAGGTTCCTTGACAAAAAAAGAGTTTTTGGATAACCTCGACATAGCTTTTAAAAGAAGTAGTGACATAAGAAAAATGTTATAGATAGTATAAGAAAATACGTATTGTAAGAATATAAGAATAATATAAGAGATGGTGATAAAATGCTGCAAAGTCATAAATTTGGTGCAAGAATTCGAAAGCTCGTAGTAGCAGCACTAAGAGCTAAAAAAGCGCTATACGAATGTCCAACTTGTGGAAAAATGAAAGTTACAAACAGATCCTTTGCTCGCTGGGAATGCAGAAGCTGTGAATCTAAATTTACGGGTGGCGCATATATATTTACAACAGAAACTGGTGCAATAGCTAACAGAATGGTTAAGGAATACCAGAAATTATAATGATACAATAAGGTTTAGGCTGGTTGGTGTAGGCACTAGGCAGCTGTCGCGGGTGCCTGAAAGGCGGGTCCTGCGAACGAATATGAGAAATATGTCGGTGCTTGAGCACAAGGAGGTTCTGAGACGATGGGAGACTATAAAGATTTGAAAACAGGTGCGATTGTAACTATTGTTGATGAAAAGAATTTTGCATTTCCAACTACCGGAGCAAAAATGCTGTTAAAAGCAAGACCACCAATATCTAAGGAAGCTTCAACTGATTAAATCTGTGTGAAGATATGATTACTACCTCTAGGTACGCTTCTTTATTCACAAAAAACTTTGCCAAATCATTTTCTAAGCTGTTAAATTCCAATTACTTTTCCAGAGGAAAGAAAACAATTTTTGATCTTGTAGAGTTTTCAAGAAAACTTGGGGACCAAAATGTCTTTGTAATAAAAGAGAAATCTGGAAAACCAAGCTCCATAGATGTTGTGGAGGTTGAAGAAAATCTAGAATGGCATTGGCTAGACTCTATCGGTATATCTTATGAAGAATAAAGCGCAACTTAGCTTTGTATTTAAAGACGAAAAACAAGCACAGGCAGTATTAGCTGCAATAAAGCATGAAGAAGATTTTAAAAAAAGATCTATATCTAATGTTATTCAGAAAGGCAAAGAAATATTAATTTCAGTAGAATCAGACGACATAGTCGCTTTACGCGCTTCTTTAAATGCATATCTTCGTGATATTCAAATTGTAGAAGGTGTAGAATTGATTAATCGGAGGGAATAATATGCAAAAACCAGATCCAGAATTGGAAAAAACACTAATAGAATATGAAAATCTAGAGCGACAATTACAAGTTCTTGTACTTCAAAAACATCAGTTGCAGTTGCAATTAAATGAAATTAATCTGGCAACTGAAGAGCTAAAAAAAGCAAGAGGAGATGTCTATAAATCCATTGGCTCAATCATGGTGAAGAGCTCGCCAGAAGATGCGGAAAAAGATTTAAAGGAAAGAAAAGAACTTTCTGATATGCGTTTGAACACTATTGCAAAGCAGGAAGAGAAACTTCGTTCTAATCTTGCAGTATTGCAGAAAAAACTTCAGGAAAGGATGAAGGGATATGGACCTGGAGAAAGCTAAAACGCTATTTCTAGAATTCTTGAAAACAAACAAGAACAAACGTTTTGTTATTGCAACGCATGCGCGTGCGGATATAGACACACTATCTTCAGCATTTGCGCTCTCTTCCGTTTTTCCTAATTCTGTAATCTGTGTGCCAGACGAGCTTAATGAAAGCGCTACAATGCTCGCAAACGAATTAAATGTAAAATTCGAAATAATAAAAAATTTAGATAAGCGAAAATTTGATGGAATGATTATCGCAGATACTTCTGCGTATACATTGCTTAAGGATGCAAGAGAATGGAACATTGTACTGATTGTCGATCATCACAGAAGCGAAGGCAGGGACATGCAAGCGGAGCAAGCGATAATCGATGAGCAATCGCCATCATGCGCCGAGTTGGTTGCGAATATCCTACCAGAAATAACCGATAAAAAAATTGCATTTGCGCTTTCATGCGCAATAGTCAGCGATACCGCTCGCTTTAAAAGTGGGAGAAAAGAAACGTTCCAAACGCTTGCTAAGCTGCTGTCAATTGCAGATGCGAGCTACCAGGAAGTTTTAAAATTTGGAGAGCCCGAGCTTGCGAGTGATGTTAAAATTGCAGTACTTAAGGCATTCCAGCGTGTTAATTATCAAATTGTCGGAAATTATATAGTTGCAACTAGCGAAGTCGGCGGGAACGAGGGCGATGCGTCTGCTGCGATTAGCGAAGTAGCTGACGTTGCATTTGTTGCAAATCTTCGGGAAAAAGAAAACGAATGTCGTGTCTCTGCGCGTGCGAGAAAGCACGTTACTGTCGCTTTGCACGAGGTAATGAAAAGAGTTGCAATGCAATATGGCGGGAATGGCGGCGGACATCCTAAAGCTGCGGGCGCAGCGATTCCAAAAGGCAAACCAAGTGAAGTGCTAAAAGCATGTGTTGATGCATTCTCATTAAAAATCAAATGAAAAATAATTTTTTTGGATTAGCCTGTTTTTTGCGTATCAATTCCGAACAAAAAAGCATAACGCTTATATCATAGCGATTTTCTATTTTTTACAAAAATTGACTGAAATCTGTGGTTTTAACACCACAAATTCGATTTTTCAAGTCCATAGGACCGAATTTTAAGAGAGAGGAAATTCTTAAGAGCTTACTTTTTTGCAAATACTTTTAAACATTGTCTTTTCTATTCTCTTAGTTTTGAAGGTGATTACAGTGAATAAGTTTGTTTTAGTCTTATTATTCAGTGTTCTTTTGTTTGGTTGCTTGGGACAAGGTCAGCAAACAACACCAAGTCCAGCGCCCACTGGGATAAAGGCATGTCAGATGGCCCTATAGAAGAAACCAAAATTAATGTTGATTTTTTTGGATTATTTATGATTTAAATCCTGAAACTGGCAGCGGGCCACGGCAAGTCCAGATAAAATATGGGCATGCAAATTGGGAGTGATAATGATGAGAATCAATATTATATTTTTGGCCGCTACCATTTCACTTTTTCTATTTTTAAGTGGATGCAATCTGCTTCAAAAAACAGAAGAAAAAAAAGACCAGCACGCTCCAAGAGCGTATTCCCATTTTGAAAATCCTTTCTATGAGATGAGTTATCCTTCTGATTGGGAGGAAAGAGATTCAGGAGATACAGTAATGCTACTCTCTCCACTTGAGGATGAGTTTGACAGCTATAAAGATAATATAATTATTCAATTTGCTTCTGCAGGGGATTCTTCGCTGGAAGAGGCTTTAGAAACTTACATTAGTGGAATAAGTGGGGCGGCTGTAGAATTTAATGTAGTAAACCGTTCTTCTACTACCTTATCTGGCCTTCCTGCGTATAATATAGAATATAAAGTTCGAAACAAGGATCAGAATCTAAGGGCATTAGCTGCTTTCACAATTAAAAATAAATATGCTTACATAGTAACCTATTTCGCCCAGGAAAAAGATTATCCTAAATATCTGGACGATGCGAAACATGCGGTTGATTCTTTTAAGATTGTAGAGTATGTTCCAGATGCCAATGCCTCAGTAACCGAAGAAACCATACCTTATAAGAATGATTTTTATACTCTAGATAAACCAGCAAGTTGGGAGATTGAAAATAACGATGCATTTACCTACTTTAAATCTCCGTCACATGAGAACCAGACCAGGTTGCAAGAAAACGTAGTCGTTTATACTAAACAGCTTGAACCAGCAGATCAGGACTTGAAGACTTTTTTCCAGAACTCAATTTATACCCTAATGACAACAAGTCCTACTTTCATGATTATTGATTTTAGCGAATACGAATACAATTTAGGAGATAGACCTGCTTATAAAATTTTATACAGTGAGGGGGAAGAGGGTTCAAAAATAAACTATCTTCAAGTTTTTGCAGTCAAAGAAGGTAATGGCTATATTATAACTTATAATGCTCCTGCTGAAACCTTTAACAAATATCTACCCGAAGCAGAGGCAATTATACGCTCTTACAGATTAACATGAAAAACGAACATATTCAGAACCAACTAAGTAATTCCGATAATTACCTTAGAACTTCAGAGGTGGTTCTGAATAGATCGATCCATCCTGAAGTGCAAGGCACTTTGGGAGCTAGTGAACGAAGTTCACTGGAAATAACAAATTTGGATCTGGATAATAGGAAGCTATGGACAAATGCATTTGCAATGCTGCTAGTCATTACAGCTACAACTTTTGCAGCCTCTGCGATTACTGTCGAGGTGCAGGGCGATGGTTATGTAGATTCTTACCCATCCGGGATACTATGTGGTGCGGCATGTGTTGAAAGTTACAACACTGGAACTGTTATAGCCCTGACCGCACATTCGAATGAAGGAGCAACGTTTACAAAGTGGGGCGGTTGTGATTCTTTCAGTGAAACGAGTTGTACTGTTAATCTTGATAGCGATAGAACAGTTGTGGCAACCTTTTCAGGTAAGGTTTATTCTGAATACAATCTCCGAGTTTATCGGGCAGGAAGCCCAGGAGTAGTCAGAACAGACTCATTTTCGATTTATTGCGGTTCTATATGCACCTATGACGAGGCTAGGTTTGAGGCTGGGGCAGTTGTAAAAGTAATTGCCACTCCAAATCCAGGATATGCTTTCATAGAATGGAGTGGAGACTGCTCTGGCACATCACCAATTTGCACACTTACAATGGATTCTGGAAGGACAGCAACTGCAACTTTCGGAGTCGCAACAACTAGAAATGAAACCCAGCAAAGCAGTACCTCTTCTCTCACTGTTAAAAAAACCGGAGAAGGTACAGGAACAGTAACCTCATCTGATAAGAAAATAAATTGTGGAAGTGCCTGTACTACAAGTTATAATAAAGGTGATCCAACAACTCTTACTGCAATTGCTTCCCCAGGTTCAACATTTAAGGTATGGAGCGGAGGCTGCTCTGGTACGAAAACTATCTGCTCAATTATCTTGGACTCTGCTAGAACAGTAGTTGCTGAATTCTCAACAACAGTTTACACTTATGGTTTGCGGATAACAACTTCAAAAACACCAAAAGGAGGAGGAAAGGTTGTTTCAGCTGATGGGAAGATCAACTGCGAAGACTGCAATATTCAGATTCCAGAAGGTTCAAATGTAACGCTCACTGCAATTCCATCCGAATCCGTGATATTTGATGGATGGAGCGGCGATTTCTGTGATAATATAAAAGAACCAACATGTAACTTCACAATGGTGAGCACAACAAAATCAGTTCGTGCAAATTTCAAAGCACTTTACATAATCTTGGTTGAAAACAAAGGTCCTGGAAAAGGCGTTGTTAAATCCAAGGATACATTAATAGATTGTGGAACTAATTGTTCAATCACACAGGTTGAAGGAAAAGAGATTATACTTGAAGCGATTCCTGAGAGGCGATCGATTTTCGTAGGGTGGGAAGGCCCCTGTTCTTCTGGAGGCGGTAAATCAAAAACGTGCACTGTTTCATTCAATGCTGACAAGAAATTCATTGCTAACTTTGACTATTATATGCTTCCTCTCATAGTTGAAAAAACAGGCCCAGGAAAGGTTTCATCCGAAGATAATAAACTAAATTGTGGTTTTGCATGCAGCACAAAATATATTCTGGATTCTGTAGTAAATCTAACGCAAACACCTGAACCAAATTCAAGATTCAAAGGATGGAGTGGAAAATGTTCTGGGCTTGCAGGAACTTGTAATGTCTTAATTGAGGAAATGAACAATACTGTCTCTGCGAAATTTGTTCCATTATATTCACTTACTGTTACCAACAAATACGGTGGAATTGCAAAAACTTCTTCAGGCATCTCTTGTGGTGATGTCGGTTCCAAGACAAACACTGCAAAAGCGTGCTCGCTCAAAGAGTTGGAAGGTGGAACGAGCATTGAGATTAAGCTTGAAGGAGCTGGAAGCACTCCACAATGGAAAGGGTGCGACAGCAGAATAATAGATGTCTGCATTGTCCAAATGAACAGCAACAAAAACGTTGAGGTTTTTATGTCTGCTGAAGAAGAATCAGCCCTTGTTGCACAGGCGCTTAAGGAAATATTTACTCAAAATCCTGACGTGGTATCTTATGTCAGCAACCCAAATAACCCACCTTTGAAAAATGTGCTGAAAGATTTGCAGGAGCTAAAAATGGGGCATAGCCTTCCAGCAATAAAATCCTGGATAAATGATATCAAGCAGTATTCCTGGCTGATGGATCAGGGTGGAATTAACGCTGTAATCGCCAATTGGGAAAAGAAGATTACAAAGCAGGTATTGCTTGAGGTTTTTGCGCCAGAAGTTTCCAAATATCCAACACTTGCCGCTTTCCTTGCTGACGAATATCAAAAACCGTTCCAGTCCGCGCTTGCTGACTTGAAAGCCGGAAGAGAAAGCGGTGGATACGCGGGATTGAAAAACTGGATTAGCCAGCCAAACAACAGGCAGTGGTATTATGATGCAACTGAAATAAGAGATCACATATCTAAGATCGAAAAGCAAAAACTTGAGGCAGAGATAGCTGCAAAAAAACCAATCATCAATAGCATTTCACCTGAGGGGGGCAGAATAGGAAACCCTGCAATGATTGTTGGCAAATTCTATGATGTACAACTTGTTACTTTGAATGGGGATCCAGTTTCTTTCACAACTAATTCTGAAAGCCTGATAACACTTCCAAATGTGAGATGGGGTTCTGATCCGCAGGGAGTTCGCATCAATACTCCTGGAAACGTTAAAGTGATCACAAAATGGGGTGAGGCCGAATCCAAGCTTATTTCACCTGCACAGCCAGTCCTCCTGAATGGAGTTGGTGAAAAAGAAGCGTGTTTTCCCGCAGTTGGAATGGGTTGCAGGGGAGGAGGAGACCTACAAGGGACCCTGCAAGCTATTGGGACGCAGATTGGTTGCCCTGAAACGAAGCCAGATGGACAGAAAATTTGCTGGATTTCAACAGGCAGCATCGCCCACGACAACTGCTGCGTCTGGCATCCGTCTGGAAAGAAGTGCGGTGGCCCAGGAACAGACGGGAAACCGGCTGGGGACAATAATCATGATGGAAACTGCGTAGCTGAATGGGACCAAGCAACCTGGGATACCTTCTGGCGCAAGGCGTGGATGACAAATTATTTCCCAGGTGAGGAGTTTGACCTCACTCCAAGCGGGACAAGCAGAAACAACCGCTATCATGAAGGAGAGGCAGTTTCCAGCCTTGAGTTCTGCGCACCAAGCGGCCATGAAGTGCGTGAACCTGAATTCGCAGCATATTGCTGTTCTGGAATGGCTAACGGAAAGAAGTGCGTATGAACTATCGTGAAGTCGGTGAGAGTACCGTAT
>JAHFGR010000205.1 GCA_023247345.1 Microcaldota archaeon
GCGTTTAACTGAGATCACGGAAATAATAAATTTTCACGAAAGCCTTAAAGATGCAGTTGATGCTTTAGCCAAATCTGTAAGGGAAAACCCAGAGGACATTTATTATATTAAGCGTTTATGTTTCAATTCTCGTCCGTGGGTTAGGCGAGTTGCTATTAATACTCTGGGCCGCATTTTAGTTGACGAAATAAGAAATCCATTAGGCGCCTTTGCAATTGTCAGTCTACTTGAGCGAAAAGTAAGTTGGGCATATAATGATAGCCCAGAGATTATGTACGACTGCGGTTATTTCCTAGCCAAGTATCATGCTAAACAAGAATGGGGGGATGGGGTATGGGCGGTTTTGAATAAGGATTCATTTACTGCCGCAGGTGCAAAAACCGCGCTGCGAGAATTACGTGCTGCTGGCGTTAATCTCGATCCAATTTTTGGTATTATGCGCGAGTCTGCTATATCTTCTCTACTTTCGTAGCTTCAAATCCTTCTTTATCCCTATTTAGCTTATAACTCGATGCGAATTCGCTCCCCATAAGTGCTTCCTCATGCGTAATTACAAACGTTTGTTCTACTACTTCGGGCACTTTAAACTGCAAAGTTTGCGATAATAGTTCAACAGCTTCTTTATCCAAATTATGTGTAGGTTCATCCAATATAAGCATGCTTAGATTGGGCGTAAGAACCATAGAGAGCGCTACGCGCAGGGTAAGCGCAGCGCACGCACGTTCTCCGCCACTGGCAACACTCTCAAGAGTTTTCCATTCTCCATCAGATATTTCAAATGAATAATCTTTCTCAGTTACATTCAGTCTAAGCGCTTTATAATCCCGATACGGGTAGAAAATGTGCCATATCTCATTCATCGCAGCATTAATTGCCCCGACTAAATCTATACGAAGCGAAGTTTGCGTCTCCATCAAAGCGTTCTTATAAATAATCAACTCTTCCTCCAATGAGAGCAGTTTGCTAATTTCGTTTTCCATTTTTTCCAGCCTTTCCATCTCGCCAGTCAGCACCTCCTTCATATTCTTTAGCATAACAAGTTCTTTTTCCTGTGCAACCTTTTCCGAGCTTATCTTCTGGAATTTAATTTTAATTGTCTCCAACACAGTTCGTGTTTGTTCATAAATTTTTTCATCAAAAGTTAGACTTTGGATTTTTACCAAGACATTCTCTAATTTCTCTTCCGAATCAACAAGCTGTTTTTTCTTCATAAGAAGATTTTCTAACCTGCTTATCTCCACTACGATATTTTGTAATCGCTTCATTACGCTTTCATTTACTTTTTGCATCTCCTCTTTTCCTTTCTGCAGTCCAAGAATTTTTTCTTCTACTGCTTTCTTGGTCTTTTCCAGCGAGTCCACGTCTTCAATGTTTCTTTTTAATAATTTTATTTTTTCATAAACCTGATCTAATATTTTCAGTTTTTTGCCTTCTTTTTCAAACATCTGTTTAGTTTCCTTTACCAGGTCTTCCAGTTCTTTCAATCTTTTATTTTTTGTTTCAGTTTTTTGCCTTCTTTCATTCTTTATATGCGCAATTTTTTGTTCATCAACTGCACTGCCACATAGCGGGCAGTTAGAACCATTCAGAACGCTTTCATTAATCTCCATCAATTCCTTCAATTCGTTCTCGATAGAGTTTTTCTCAGAGAAATAGGAAACCAGTTTGCCTTCGCAAACACTTACTAAGTTTTTTATCTCTTCGTTCTTGCCTCCATTCAACAGCCTTGCAACTTCCAATTCTGCCGCTGCGACTTCCTGTTTATTTCTTTTCGAATTAACTAATTTATTTTCTACCAGCGACATTTCCTTATTTATCTTAAAAATTTGCTGATCCATAGCATCTATTGAATTTTTCAGGTCGTTTCTTTCTTCTTCGCCTTTATTTTTTTCAGTTTTTAAATTACTTAATTTATTTTCATCAACATCCGCCGACTCTTTTTTAAAGTTTTCGATCACACTTTCCAACCCTATCTTTTGTTTCATTAAATTGTCGTAAGCTTGCTTCTTTGTATTCAACTCGTTGTATAACTTTTCTTTCTCCCCCAATGTCCGTTCTGTTTCCTTAAAATCCTCTAATACCTTCTTAATCTGGACTTGTAAAAACACTGTCTTTTCTTCATTTTCCTTTGTTCTTTGTCTAAGCCCTTCTAATTCTAATTTACTAAACCTGTCTTCATGCATTTTTCTCTCTGATTTTAACCTGTTTATAGTACTCACGGCATTTACACGAGCTGTTTCGAATCTATCCAAACCCAGTAGCACGTCCATTTCTTCCTTTCTTCTTTTGGGGTCAACGGTTAGAAAATAATCTATATTGTTTTGCTCGCTATAAATCGCGCGCGTGAAAAGATCGTAGTCAACCTGCAGCATACCCTCAATGTAAGTAGTAACCGCAACCGCACCTTTTTCAACAGTTTGCCCGTTTTTATAAGCAGTAGCATCGCTCACTATGCCGCGTTTTTCCTTTGTCATTTTTCTCTCTACCTTATATGCATCTCCATTCAAACTTAGTTCCAGAGCTAGTGCTGCATTATTTTCATTCAATCTGATTATGTCCTCGAGTTTTAGTTTTCGTCTCTCAAGTTCGGGAAATGTACCA
>JAHFGR010000034.1:0-4917 GCA_023247345.1 Microcaldota archaeon
GTCGTGTTCTTATTCTTATAAAAATAACGCATTTTTCATCGGAGATACGCAGGTTACTAATCGCAAAGAAATTCCAAGTGCGTTTATTGCTGCTATGGAACAGATTATGGGCGTTGGTAAGATTCCAGCAGAGGTTGGTTTTCAATACAGGATGGATTTGGCATTCTTACCAAGTGACTAGTTCTTGCTTCAATTTCTCTACCAATTCCTTTCCGATCCTTATTTGTGCCTCTTTTGTGCTTGCACCTAAATGAGGGGTAAAATAAACATTTTCGAGCTCAAGCAATTTGCCAGTATATGGTTCTTGCTTATAAACATCCAGCGAAGCGCCAGCGATTTTGCCAGACTTACATGCTTCATAAAGTGCATCTTCATCAATTACTTCGCCTCGTGAAGTGTTGATTAAATACACCCCGTTTTTCATTTTAACTATACTTTCTTTATTAATTAAATTTCTTGTTTCCTCGCTTAATGCAACATGCAAACTAATTATGTCCGCATTTGCGAACAGCGTTTTTAAATCAACAAACTTTACGAATTCGCTTTCTTTCGGATGCGGGTCATAAGCAATTATCTCCATTTCCAATGCACGCGCTTTATCAGCAACCATGCTTCCAATTCTTCCAAAACCAACCAGGCCTAATGTTTTTCCTGCAACCTCACTTCCTATCAGCTTGCCTTTATCCCATATTTTATTTTTCATTTGTAAATGCGCTTTTTGTACATTGCGAAGCATTGCGATCGTTAGTCCAATAGCTAATTCTGCTACTGCATTCAAACTTGCGCCAGGGGTATTAATTACCTTTATTTTTTTCGCTCCGCACGCTGCCACGTCGACATTATCCAAACCAACGCCAGCACGCGCAACAATTTTTAGCCTTGCGCTATTAGCAATTAGCTCTGAGTTTACTTGCGTTGCGCTTCGAACAATTAGAACTTCTGCATCCTTTAGTTCGTTCGCAAGGTTTGCTGGTTTGTAAACTACCTGTCCGAGTTTTTTTATTTCTTCAACTACTTCCAATTCCATGTTGTCTGCGATTATGATTTTTGTCATAAGTTTAAATTATTGCGAATGATTAATAAATGATTGAGCAAACGAAAATAGACTTTTAAAATAATCGGAATAATTGTTAACTATGACAGGCGCAGCATTGGCAGTTAGAACAACCCCCCCGCCCAAACCAAGTCTGGCAGCAGTGGCCAGAAGATTTAAGCTTGATACAACAGAGCTAGCACCGCGCGCAAGCGAGCTAGGTTATGATGTTCGTTCGCTACGCGTTGCAGATAGGCAAGAACTGATCGCTGTTTTAGATTTAATTAAAACATTTTTAACTGAAAAAGGATTTACTGCTAGCGTTAGAAGGTTAATTGAAGAAAAAGGAAAGCCTTACGGCCATACATACGGTAATGATTACTATTCCAAAGACGATGGGCGAGTTTTCATAGAATTTGGTGCAATGAGCGGAGATGCGCATGCTATCATAGCTATTAGAGCAAGAAACACTACTTTAGCTGAAATAAAAGAACACGTAGAAACGTATAAGGAAAGCTAATCTATTTGGATACATTTTTAATACCTCTTTACATAAATTATAACATGCGATTAATAGCAAGAAGCAGTAGGCTTGATGCTGGAGGCAGGAGGGTAGAGGCAGTAAGCCCTAAACCCTACGGCCTAAACCCTAAACCTTATAGCCTACAGTCTCTGGCAGCAGCTAGCCGCTTTGGCAGATACGGCCCAATGGATAAGCACAAAGTAAGACAACCCGATGTTACGGGTCAATCATATCTAGAGCAAGCAAGAAGAACAAGACAAATGCTAAGATCAATGGATCCGGAAAAAGTAAAACAAGTAATAGAATTTCACAGAGATTTAAATTTCTTTGAAGCTTTAGCATTAGCACAAAGAGAAGGAAAATTAATTGTTCCTAACGATATTCACGATCGAATTTTAACCGAAACTAAAGATCCTGAAGAGCGAAGCTCTCCCGATTGTTCTGATAGAACAATGGGCATCTTGTCGCCTAGAGCGACAAGCTTGTTGGGAGATCGAGACTTCAACAGAAGTCGAGAGATTTGCTCCACAGAGCAAACGGATCGTGACCGAAGGTTACGGGATGAGCAATACCTAAAACAAAATTATCCAGTATGGACCGGAACATTAGTTATCTATGAAGCACCAAATGTGTCATTCGGTGAGCAACTTGTATCTAGTTGGGGGTACGACGGAGCAAAATATTCTATTTCATTCAAAGTTCCAAAACAATTCAGAGGACTAAAGAATTGTGCATTAGTAGTAGAACACCCTGATTTTGATTTAATAGCTTTAGGAAATAATAAATACGAATTAAGAATCGATGGACAGAACGTCCATCAAATTGATGTTTTCCCTAAAAAAGACGGTTGTTATATTCCACATGCTGAAACAGGAGTTCCACAAGGTGAGAACGCGGAAGCAAATTCCAATACTAGGCATCTCTATAGATTAAACGATTCTTCTTATACGGGTCTTCTGGTCCGCTTCGTCGGCGGCTACGGCAGCAGGCAGTACGTCATTGCGCGCTGCAGGGCGTCCGACCGTTTCAGGGTGGCGTTCGTTGGACTTGGCCTAGGAGAGGCCGCGCCAGAAAAATAAGCGAACTAAATTCCTCGCTCAGCCAATTTAGTTTCTAATTTTGCAATTTCTAATCCCCTCATTGCTTCGCCTAAACCTTCGCTTGCCTCAGCTATTTTTTTTGCATCATCAAAATGAGCAACAGCATCAACTATTGCGTTTGCCCGTGAAGCAGAATCAGAACTTTTGAATATACCTGAACCAACAAATACGCCATCAACACCTAATTGCATACATAAAGCCGCATCTGCCGGTGTAGCAATACCACCTGCGGCAAAATTAACAACTGGTAACCTGCCTAGCAGCGCAGTTTGCTTAACTAAATCATAAGGAACTCTAAACTCGTTCGCAATCGAATTAAGATTTTTAATATTTTTATGAACCAAAAGTTTCTTTATCTCCTGAATACCATCATTAATAGCGCGAATATGCTTAACTGCTTCAACAATATTTCCAGTGCCTGCCTCACCTTTGCTTCTGATCATTGCCGCGCCTTCTGCTATTCTGCGCATTGCTTCACCTAGATTTCGTGCGCCGCATACGAACGGTACAGTAAACTTCCATTTGTCAACATGATATTGCTGATCAGCAGGTGTAAGCACCTCGCTTTCATCTATAAAATCAACTTCTAATGCTTCTAGTACTTGCGCTTCTACAAAATGACCAATTCTGCATTTAGCCATAACTGGAATAGTTACTGTTTCTTGTATTTCCTTTATCTTAAGCGGGTCAGCCATGCGTGCCACACCGCCCGCTGCACGTATATCTGCAGGCACTCGCTCGAGCGCCATTACTGCCACTGCACCTGCCTTTTCTGCAATGCGAGCCTGCTCTGCGTTAGTAACATCCATTATTACTCCGCCCTTGAGCATTTGCGCTAAGCCAGATTTAACAGTAAAAGTACCCCTGCTCTCAGTTGATTTTGAACTCATAGAAATCGCAATACTATACTGAGGCGATAAATTTAAAATTCGAGCGAAAATCATCGCAAGAGTTCAATATTCTTCCAGCTTCTTTATTTATCTAAAATTAATTTTCCTTTATGATATATTCTACCATGGTCTAGCCACAGGTCCCTTACTTCACATTGATCTCCATTTATATAAATCTCCCCGCCTCTCATACCGGAACCCAAATGACTACCAGCGACATTTCCTTCTACAATAATTTTTCCCCCTTTCATATACACTCCAGTTTCATCGTCGGCGTTTCCCCATACTTTGATTTCGCCAGCATACATCTCATATCCAGTACCGCCTCCGACGTTTCCCCATACAGTTATCTTACCTCCATTCATTTCATTGCCAAGATAACTACCAATACTTCCATTTACACTGATTATTTTAGTATTCCTATAGCCCAGCTTGCTAATCCACCATTTTTCAAGGTGCTTTGTCTGGATAGTATATTCAGTATCTGTTCCATTATTTATTAAAGCACTTAAAAATAAACCAGCCTGTATATAGAAAAATCCCTGATTTTGAAATTCTGCAATAACAATACTGAATTTTTCCACATCTCTTGCAGTATATTCAATATCTTTTATTGTTCCAAAAATTATTCCATACGCTATATCTATTCTTCCGTAGCCTCTAACTTGACTGGCTGCAACATTCCAAGCCTCCTTAAGCTTTTTTAGTGTTTTATCTTCTTCAATTTTCTGTGGCCGTACTGGTTTGGGGTCTTCCCTCATGTATCTTCCAAAGTTTCTTCCAAAGCATAGTGCTCTGGCTGCGGTGATGCCCGAATGTCTGATTCGTGTTGCCATAATCATTCAATTAGTATTATTATCAAAAGTGTTTATAAATGTATATCCCTCACCTTTGCTTTTGTATCGGCGCGGGACCCACAACTAGCCTGTTTATCATAAAAATGTATAAAAAGTAACATTTAAAAACCGTTTGTCCGTAATAATATTATGGCAGAAATGAAGCAACCGGGTTTATTCCATCGAGCAATGGTTAAGCTGCATATGAGAAGGCCCATACAAGGAGAACCACTAGCAGATCTTCTGATAGCTGCTATTAATCGATTACCTCGCAATGAATTACCATATTTTGCTTATGAAAGAATGGCCAAAAAACTTCAAAGTGAAAAGTCCGGAGTTAGAAAAAAAGTTGTCGATGAAATAACTGAGCTAGTAATGGCTACTGGAAATGAAAAGGCTATTGAAGCACTAGTTTATGTAGCAGAGAATTCTCCTTATGAAGATACTAGAAAGCAAGCTATAAGCTTCCTGGCAGTTATAATAAAAAAACTAGCTAAAGGAAGCGGGTATTATAATAACGAAAAAAGGCGATACG
>JAHFGR010000034.1:4985-10106 GCA_023247345.1 Microcaldota archaeon
CAAGAGAGTACGTATGCAAAGAAGGTATTTCAGAATGGCAGAAAATCATAGACGAAGAGATTGGAAGTTGGCATTATAATAGAACGTGTGTTTCTTTTGGTAGCGCTGCATCACCCGAATCTATCGCTGCGCATGCTGCAGGCATTCTCGAGCATGAGCAGAACATTGGTGGCTTTACAGCAAGATTGGTGAACGTTGCTAACTACAACCAAGATGAAAAAATAAGGGCAGTAGCTACTACGAAGCTATCATACATTTTAACTTCTGAGAGTTCAGACCCAGAAGGAAAAGTTGATTTTAGTAATGGTATCGAAGATCCGATGAGGATGCACGAAGAATGGCCTTACGTTAAATTAAATATGGGCGGCTCTAATTTAGCCAAATTAAAAATGCAAATACTCGCAGCAGTGATAACAGGACCAAGTTATGATAGCGCCAAATTAATGCTCGATAAATTTGTAAAGCTCTGTACTGGCCAACTTTGGATAGTGTTTGTCAATCCAGAACGAAACATGTATTTCTTAGAATTCATGGCATCAAAAGTTACTGATGAAAAACTTAGAAAGGCTATTGCAAAGGCAGTTCTTTTGTTATCACTCGAACCACGCGCTAGATTCAATATAAATGGTGTACTAGATGCTATGGACAAAATCCTAGCTAAAAGATGGATTGATAATCGTGTTTTGGCAAAGACAGCTGTAGATACGATAGCAGAATATGCTGATATGGGAAGTAGAAAAGCGCTTGAATTATTAAAAGTGATAGCCAGAACTTCTCGCTTTGATGACATAAGACAACGTGCTGAAAGAGCAGTAAGCGAATGCTCTAAATCTTATCGGGAAGTAAAATACCGTAGTCCAGAAGGATACATTCTTCATAGGCAAGAAACTAGGTTTCACTTTTAATAAAACTATAATTATAATTCGCGCAGACCATTAAAAAATAAGAAAATTAAAAAAATAAAATAGAAAAAAGAAAAAAATTAGTTAGGCGGTAAAGGAGGCGCACCATCGTTGCTGCCTAAAGCGCATTTGTCAACTACTTTTACCAGATAACCTAAACCAGGAACAAGACTTTTTGCCCTTTCCCATTTATTATCTACTGTATTGTAGTTCCATGGACCGCTTTTTGTTTCACAGCTTCCTTTTACATCATTCCAGCCAGCTTCATTAGCTGCTGCGCCGAGCATATTCCAACCACTTCCCAAGCTTAAGCCATCGATATTATAGCTTTTGAATGCAGAGCCTGTAAATGCTACTGAACATTCGCCATTTGCCTTTATCCAGAAAGCCTGCATTGGTGCTAGATACAATGAATCGAGCGTTCCGCGTTTGTACGCATTGGCATTACCATCGTATACAAAAATCTTGGAACTATCGCAGCTGTTTTTTATTTGCTTCGCGTCTTTTAAAGGAACCGAAACCAAGTTCCAGCCTTTATTCAGATTCAATGTGTAATAATCTTCTGACTGGGCTATTGGTTTTATCATTATTGGTACTGTAACTGCTGGTACAGCTATTCCTGTTGTCGAACTTGTCGTCGAATACGCATAGGACTTTTGTACAAGCTTGAATCGTAGGTATGTACTACAATCTCCACCAGAGCTTAAGTCGCATAGTCTGTCTTCTTTTACTATATACTTATCCGAGTAATACTTTTCATTCGAAACAACATAGAATATTGTTCCTGTCGTTGCTTCGAGCTTTGCCTCGCCATTTTCATTTGTCTCTGCTTCAGCCCCAGATTTTCCATATTCACTATAGAACAATCTAAGCTTTGCATTTTTTACTTGCTGCCCATTTTCATCAATTACCATTACACTAATGCCAACATTCTTTCCTTCTGGCATTTTGTATAGTTCTGTTGGTTTTATTGCCGTCTTTATTTCTTCTTTTGTTATTGCTGGTGTTGGCTGTGTAGATGGTTGCGAAGTCTGTACCTGATAAGGCTTTAATACAACTTCATTTGATGCAACACAATTACTACCATCTTTAGCACATAGTAAATAATTTCCATCGTACTTTAGATAATAAACGCCTG
Source organism: Microcaldota archaeon (assembly GCA_023247345.1). GTDB lineage: Archaea > Micrarchaeota > Micrarchaeia > Anstonellales > Bilamarchaeaceae > JAGVWJ01. The sequence goes on from JAHFGR010000034.1 coordinate 7,026, forward strand.
CAGAATAATATATTCTCCCATCTTTGGAATCCTTAGTATATACGTAGAATCTTGTTTCCAACGGAATTTCTATCTTTGCCCCATTAGATCCAGTTACTACGCTTCCTATAACCTGACCTTGGTCTGAAGCAACCGCATAAACCAAAACTCCTTCATTGCTTGCACCTGCAGCTGTTTTTTCATCTACTGCGCGAACAATAATTGTGCCTGTTTTTGACCTATCATAAGAACTTTCAACTTTAGTATCTGTCTTAATGTAATCCTTTGCATCTGTACCGTCTGTTTTCTTCACTTCAGTTGTTGCTTCAGCTGACATTCCTTCTTTCTTTGGTTCTGACTGCTCCATTACTCTCGCTTTTAGCATGACCGATCCTTCGCCTTTTTGACATTCGCCATTATTGGTTCTGCAAAAAGTTTGATCTACATTAGCAACATAAAGCGTATTAGCGTCTCCATAAACTACATTATTTAGTCCGCCAATTATGTATATTTTAGTATCCCAAGGCGCAATGAAAGTCCCGCCTTCTTTGGTTGTTACAAAACTCGCAACTGTATTTTTGTTAGTATCATAAACACTTACCGGAACACCGTCAACACTATATTCCGATGGCGCGTTCCCATCTATTGCGTAAACCTTTACGCTTAAACCTGGGCTTGCGACAAGCAAGCTTGCAATTAGAATCATAAACAAACTTGATAACCACTTCATATTTTCACCTCAAATATCTTTTCTGAACATTTATCTTTATTTTCTGGTATTTAAATACTTTATTTGGAGATGCTTTCCAAAAGCTTTCGATAGGCTTAAAAATTATAATCTGCATCTCATAAACATGCGTTTTTTATTATTTTTATTAACCTTTCTTACTTTACTACATTCTGCGACACTTTTTGGCGAAATTTATGATGGGGACAGTTTTGCGCATCTTAATAATACTAGGATAAGAATCGATGGCCCTGCCACAATGCAGTTCATTGCGCAGCAGAATTATTCAGTAGAATTGCCACTTGGAAATTATAGTTTATCTGCATCTTATTTTAAGGATGGAAAGCTTGAGTACTATATAGAAGAAAAAATAAATCTTAACCAAGAATCAATGCATTTTGATTTAGTTTTGTTGCCTTATGAATTACAGAAACTAAAACCTAATGAAAACGACACAGTTGTAACCCCACCAGGACAACCTCCTCAACCACCGCCCGCACCGCCACAAACAAATAATTTATTGCTAGCGCTTACAGGGGTAGTTGCGCTAATAGTCATTTATCTTGTTTACAAGAAGTTATCCGAGAAAAAGGAAACTAAGAAAGAAGAGGTTTCAGAAGAAACAGAAGAGGTCCAATTTGAAGAAGAATATGCATTAGACGATGATTCTCGTAAAATATTAGAAATATTAAAATCAAGCGGTGGTCGCATGTTGCAAAAGGAATTGCGAGAAGTAATGGGCGCTTCTCAATCGAACATGAGTCTTATTTTAACTGAGCTTGAGCATCTTGGATATATAAAAAGATTTAAGCGCGGCCGCGAAAACTTGCTTAAATTGGTGAAGGAACCACCTAGTTCTTGAGTGGGAATATGAAAGATCGCAACGAATTAATTTTAACTCTTAAAAAGAAAAAACTGGTGAAGAGTATCTTTGGTAAGGCAAAAGGAGGGAAGTATTCTCAATTTACAGAAAAGGACAGAGCTGATTACCATGGTGACTGAAATTGTAGTTGATACGTCCGCACTGATCGAATATACATTTGTAACTGAAAAAGGTAAAATGGCCAAAGAGATTATAGAAAATCCAGAAAATATTATATTGACTCTGTCAATCGTTATCGGAGAATTCATAAGTAAATTAGAACGATCGGGGGTTAAAAATGTCAAAGAACTTTTGCATAATCTTGCTTCGTATTTAATAACGCTTCCTATAGATTCTGAAACCTGTTTTAATGCAGGTAAGAAACATGCAGAATTAAGAAAAAATGAAAAAGAAATCTCAGTTGTTGATTGCATTATTATGCAAGTAGCAGAAGAACATGGAAATGCTATTGTTTTAACAGTAGATAATCATTTCAAACATTATAAAAATTCGAAGATCTTATGAATTCACTTATTTGTTTTGTTATGTTTAAACATGTACATAAAATTTATAAACTCTTCTGTGCATATATGAACTATGGCAGAAGCATTAGCAGCTGGAAAAGTTTTATCTATTCAAGATCGAATTGCAGCTAGCAAGCGAGCAAGCGCAGTAGAGCGCGCATGGAATGTTGCAAAAGCTCTTGAAGAAGGCAGACATCAACTTGCAAACTTAAGATGGGTAGAACCAAAGCAAGGCGAAAAAGGAATTTCTAGAAGAGTTGATTTTGATCAATTCCCAGAAGGTGTAGATGTTTTAATGCCTGTTCCAATGAACATTAATGTATTGGCACCTTCAAAAGTAATTGTTCCGGGTGAAGGTCTGGAAATAGCTTGGACTATGCCATTGCTAATGAGAATGGCACCTGCCACTAGCTTGCCAGCAGAAATTAGAGGTAGATTAGGAACGTTCACTGATCCTAAAACTCGCCCATTAGTTGAGCTTGTTTCATTTTTACCATTTCCTCGAGTTGGCGCGTCTCCAGAAGAACATTTTGGGACTGAATTTTTTGTTAGTTTAGGTATTCATGCCGCCCTTGGCGATTCAGATAATTATTTTTCAGTAATTGCTCGTTTTGGTGGCAAAGTGATACGGCAGCTAGTTAATCCTTATCATAAAACTTCATTCGCGATTCTTGCAGAACCAGAACATCAAACTCTTTTCCGTGCAGAAATGCTTGTTAACTTAACAGAAGAACAACTTGCTAGCACTGCTGAAAATGCGGGTGTACTCGATCTATTTATATTCCGCCTAATGAAAGGTGGGTATTCGATAAAAGATATAGCCTCTGGTACTGGCGATCTAGGTTTAGGTGCTGATCGTTTTGGTCATGATATATTTAGAGGAGATTCCTTCACACCAGGTGGAGGTCTTAAAGGCGGAGGTCTTAGTCGTGGATTTTCTAGTCTTCCTGGCTTAGGTTTACCACCTTCTTTGCCAAGTCCATCTGCAA
>JAHFGR010000206.1 GCA_023247345.1 Microcaldota archaeon
CGGTTGAGAGGAAAGAACCTTGAGATTCAAGTTTAAATTTCTCGCAGAATTGTGTAAGTAAAAGGGAAAGATTATTGTTCATAATTTTAATTTATAGAGATTGTATTGTATTCGTTTGCACTTTATAAATAAACCGTTTTCCGAGCAGAGCAAGGGAACCGCCTATCGGGGCGAAGGGCAGAGGGGTTAGGGGTGAATGCTCGAAGCCCGAATGCTTTATTTATAGATTTTATTCCTTATTTATTATGGGGAAATTGGCTTCAATAATAGTGATTACATCCTTTCTTAAATCTAAAAAATTTTTGTAAAATCTAATTTTATATTGTTTGCTGTAAAATTCTAATTCTTTATTTCCTTCCTTTAATTCATCTCGAAATGATTGGCTGCATACATAAAAAACTGGCTTGCCGATACCGCGAGCAAAACCTGCTTCGTAAAAAACACTAGGTCTTAGATTCGTAATGTCAACAATTATGAACATACTTTTTCTTATTTCTCCAAATGCCTTTTCCATTACAGTTTCCGGATAATCTTTATCTTTTATAACCATCGGTTTATAACCCGTCTCTATAATACTATCTTCTATCGTTTTGATTGTGCTATCCATTGAGTCGTTAAAATCGATGGCAATGAATCCTTTGTTATCAGATTTGGCTATTGTGGATGCAGCCCAACCTTTTCTTGTAATATGAAAAGAACATTGTGTCACATCTGAATGTATGCTCATTCTATATTTAGATCTTCTTTTGCGATTCTTAAATTTTATTGGTTCTGGATCTACATCATTGTAGATTCCGTAAACTTGATCCTCTTCATATTCGATAAGGCCATCATCCTCTAAACATTCTAAAAGTTTTTCTAGTTCTTTACTGCTCCATGCAAAGGCAAGTGGGTAATCCTCATAAAGATTGATTTCGCAAGCGTATCCAGGAATTACTACTTTTGCTTTCATGGCCGAGAGAAGAAAATCTAATTTGAGCTCAATATTTTGTGGACCAGGAATTATGGGATTAGCGATATATTCATTAACACTCTCAAGTGTTAAGTGAGATTTTTTATCCTGTTATTAGATTAAAATAGCGCAAGATACCAGAAAGCCTTCTTCTACTCTCGTTCATTAGTTTTAATGTGTCTGGAGATTTAAACACTGAATCATCAATTAAAAAAGAACCGCATACATCGCAATTTAGTTCATATGTGCCACTCTCTCCAGGCTCTGATTTATTTAGTTTCGTTTTGCAGATTGGACACTCGTTAATTTTTTCGGACATATTTTTTTAATTTAGCCCGCCCAAGTATGCGGCGGGGCACCATATTTCCCCTAAGTCACTTCGTCAAAAAACAAAATCGGATTCTTTTTAAGAGCCACCACGATCGCAATCGTGGTCAAAGGAAAACATGTATTTCATATAACGTTCCAGCGTATGCGATGTTTTTGCGACCAACGGGAGCAAAAATATGGGAGAGGGGCGAGCCGAGCCCCGAACCGCATACGCTGTGTTATACGCCCCGAGTCGTAGCGTAGCGGAGGCGAGAGCGCAGCGGGGCGCGACTGAAAGGAGCGAGTTTTACCCAACAAATAGTTTCCTTATTATTCAAGCCCTTTTGAAATTTTTTGCTCGGAGTCGCTTGACTGTAATTTGCAGACATGCTTAGATATATCATTCCAGCCCGCGGTGGGTTGGATGTCACAAGGAGGCAGCGATGCCGGACAATTCCCAAGAGATCAGCTTTCCGTTCATCACGCCCGAACAACTGCAGGACTTCGGTGGCGGGGCGAGTGCGTGCGCGAGGGATCAGTTCAAGACCCTCCAAGGCCTCGAGGCCCTCGCCGTCGCCATCAACAGCGGCCAAGCCACCCTACAGGAGGTGCGCAAGGACAGCAGTGGGTCGCGCTGGACCTTCGTCATCGCGCCGAAGTAGCTGAGCGTCCGTTCGCGCACTCGCCCCGCCCCTGTTTGCTTTCAAAGCAGACTGGATGCGGGGCTTCTTCATTTCCAAAAAAATTTCAAAAGGGCTCAATTAAAATGTTTCAATTATTTGTTTGGCAAAATTGCGTATAACGTCCGCGCATATGCAAAGTGCGAGCGCGGTAAAATGTTAGCACGGAGTGCTAGACCGCGCGAGCATTTGCGCGAGGCAGTAGCCGAGCTGTATATGCGCTGTTAGGCGATGCTAAACAAAATTTATTCTCTTGGAAAAAAATGAGCTTGGCCAGTAGCACAGTTGACACTAATCCCTCTTTTGCCAAGAAGTTGTCTTTCTTTTTCAGGAGTTGAATAAATGACGTGAAACTCTTTTTTTGGCTCATAATATTTAACTTCTTTAGGTTGTTTCCATTCCTTGGGAGGGCTCAATTTTTCTGCAGCTACTTTTGCTTGCCGTGATGATATTTCGCATCCGAGGTGTTGTGGACTAGAAAAAGAAAGAATCAGATATGTAATTATTGAAACGGGAATTATCATAAGTAATATTTTTACCTTTGTGGTCATATATAAATTTTGTTTAGTTTTGCCTAACGTACCCGCATATCTGATGTCCCGCCCTTGTTCTT
>JAHFGR010000207.1 GCA_023247345.1 Microcaldota archaeon
ATAGCAATGTTAATAATATTTATCCTTTTAATTAAAGCATGCGACCACCTAGAAAATTTGTAATCGACACTTCCTTATTTGTTAACCCGCACGCGCGCGCAAAATTTGGAGCGAATCCAAAGGCAGCGGTTCGCGGTTTTGTTAAACTAGCAAAAAAGACCAGCGCAGAATTTTTTATGCCACCGAGTATATTTAGAGAAATTAGAAACTTCATTTCGGAGAAAGAAGCGCACCTGCTGGACTTATGCGTTAAGAAGCGCGCTCCAAACATCTACTCATTGTATTTGCCAGCAGCAGTGTTTAATGATTTTATTGAAGATGTTCGCAACAGGTTAAACAAAGGACTGCGCTTGGCAGAAGAATTTGCACAAGATAATCGGCCAGAAAATGAAGAAAAACTTCGCAGATTGCGAGACAAATATCGGGACGCAATGCGCACTGGCTTAGTAGACAGCAAAGAAGACTTCGAACTTTTGCTTTTGGCAAAAGAATTAGAAGCAACACTTGTTAGCAGTGATGAAGGAGTACTTAAGTTCGCAGATAAAATCGGCTGTGAAAGACTCAATGCGAGCAAGATGTATGATATGCTGAAAAAGAGCAAGTAATTTCTAGTCTTCAACTCCTTTTCCATTTAATAGCTCGCGCAATCGTCTGGTTGTTTTTCTATAAATTTTCTTAAATCTTATTCGCAACATTCCGTTTTCTTCTTTTTCGAATACCTTCTCTACTTTGACCTCGCGACTCATTTGCCTAAGAAGCATCTCCCATGTTCTTGGATTTTTTATTGTCATTTCAAATTCTTCGCTTATTTCCTCGCCTTTTTCAAGTATTTTGAGGTCTTCCATAAGTCTATAATAAAAAGCGTTTCCAAGCTGTTTTGCATACTGCTCACGGTTAAGTTCAAAATCTTTCATAAACATAGCACTTCGCAAAACGCGCTGCATATAAAAACCAGCCGGCATATCGAAAAATAATCTAATATTACTTGCAACATCGCTAATATCTGCGAATGGGGTCACGTATTTCACTGCCTCTTTCCTGTTCTCGCTTTTGATTACTATTCCTTCTTTTCTTGATTTTAGTGCACCAAGCGCAGTTTTCTTTATATCGCCGATATTTATTCTTTCAAATCTGCCAAAACTAGGAACGCTTTCTATGTCATACTTCCTTAAGAGTTTATATCTTTCATCGCATCCTACAAATTCCCCATTTCCTTTATCTATATCAAAAACCAAGATTTTTATATCGAATTCGCTTGTTGGTTTTGTATACGGTGTATTTCCTATTGCCTCTGCGCATAAGACTGCATTTGGAAATTTTGAGAAAAATTTCTTCATATTTTCTGTTACTTTCTCAGTTATGAAATAATCAACAAACCCTCCTCGGCTAAAAGCAATTGCATTTCCATTTAAGTTTGCGATTCTTACATTAAAGCCGTCTATCTTTTCTTCGATATAAACAGTATCGCTTTTTATATTTTTTACAATGCCGCGTTCGAGAGTAAAAATTCTTTTTATGTGCGGATAGGCATAGATCACTCTATTTCCTATTATTACTGTACCGCGTTCAATACTTCTAAAATCTTCTTTAAATCTGGCGAATTTTATTCCTTCCTCTTCATGAAAAACTAGCTTATCCTTTTTCTTTGCTTCCAGCGCGAGAGCCTTAGTTAGTTCCATTGAAACCACAGTATTTTTTACCAAGGTACCTTTTTCAATCCAACCCTATTCGCAAAAACATTAGTTAATGGGTGGAGTATCAGAGTAAGTCCGATCAAAATCAAAACATTTTCTAATTGATAAAATTTTGGTAGTGTAAAATGATAAGCGAGTGCCATCGCGATTATTACGAACAGGAACGTATCAAGTAAGAATGGGCTACCCTGTTTTATCTTCATTCTCCTTTTTATAAAACTACCCAGTGCATCGCCTAGCATTGTTCCGAAAGCCAGCATGAAACCAGCTAAAAACTGCGATTCTTTGCTATCAAAGAATGATATTCTTATGCCATTTGCTAATATTGCAGCTACCAGCGTGCCAGTCGCCACACCTGCGACAAACCCTCTTATTGTCTTTCCCTTTCCGAATATTCGCTGACCGTCATATAGTTTTTTTTCTAAATCAAGTGCAGTTCCGCCGCCTAAAACAACTGGTACAGCATTTGCTACATAGCTCGGCAGTATAAATAAAATTAGGGATAAAATATCTATCATTATGATATAGTTCGGGAATACGTTTTTATATTCTTCTATTTAGATTCTCCCTATGGGTCGATTATTAGAAAATTATAAATCCAGTAGTAGAACTGATCTCATTCCTAATGTTCAGAAACCAAAAAGCAACTTATCTTTATATATAACTATATTCATTCTCGTTGCAGGTTTCCTCATTCTCATAGCGCTAGTTTTTGCATTTTCCTCAAGCCCTAGTGGCGCATTCTTTTTTGGCGGAAAATGTATCGCAGTAGTTAACATTGACCAGGAAATAACTACAAAAAGTTCTAAAGCATCTTTGTTTAGCGAGGGGCAGGTAGGCTCCGAGGACATAGCAAAT
>JAHFGR010000208.1 GCA_023247345.1 Microcaldota archaeon
AAAGGCAATTTTGGGTTTTGAGCGAAAAATATCAAATCTAACAAAAACAGTTCTAGTTGCTCGTCTGAAATAGCCGATATGTTTACTTTAGACGATTCTGCTTCTAGGTCGTAGTGTTTTTTTAATATTGAAATAACCGCAGGCGTCAACAGTTCTGGTTTTGCTATTTCAATAGCCCCTTCGCTAGCAGGCTCGCTTAATCTGAACAAACCGGATGCTTTGGGCCCAAGTTTCTTTATTGCAGACTCTAATCTAGATTTAGGATTTAACTCAGCATGCATATTATCAACACAATAATACTACGTGCACAAGGTTTTATAAACATTCCTTTTTATGCACCTATTACCACTAAAAGCTAAAATAAAGAATTAGACAAGTGCAAACGTATCCTTTCTTTTTTCTATAACCTCTCCGCGATCTGCAAGCACGATAAGCAATGCTCGACAGCCTTCATTTTGGATGTTACAGAGTTTTGCAATAGTTGCAAGATTGTTCTCATTTTTAAGCGCGCTTTTTAGGTTCTCGAGATTTGCAGAGAAGTATTGCTTACTAACCGCGTAGAACTTGCCATCAAAGGCACGTAAGCAGATAACATCTTTATCTCGGCCGGATTTTTTTATTTCCTGAGAAAAATAATAGGCTTCTTTTTGATCGTTAATTATTACATATCCTGCTTTTAGAGAATTTAAATCTATTGGGGCATTAGATTTTGCAGTTTCTTTTGTTTTAGGAATTTCTTTATTCATTTTACTAGATTCATTTTTAGTAGGGTTAGCAGTTTCACTCCTATCACCTTTAAGTATTGGATAAACTTCGTCTTTTATATTGTAAACGCCATCAGGATATTTCTTGCTTTTGAAAACATTGACAAATCCTTTTTTTATCAGGTTTGTTAGAATCGATTGCTCGCTGTCTTCTAGCATTTTATCTAAAATTTTCGGTGTGCGATTTTCAAATTTAATAGAGACCAGATTTCTTAAAAGAAGTTTTTCCTGTTCTGATAGCCTGTTTGAAGTTTCTACTTCTGCCCCCCCGCCTACTGCCTCATGCATACTACTTATTGCTGCTCTTGCCTCCTGCCCCTCCCCTAATGGAACAGTAAGTAAATAATATCCGTCTCGCAATGGAAAAAACTCAAGCTCGTCTAAGCTCGCAAACTCGCTCGGAAGCCGAAGGTAAGCCTGGCCATCCTTTTTTATAATTTGAATCCTCCCCATATTTAACAATTAGGTAAACAAGATATATAATCCTAGCTTTTAAGATTGAAAAAAGAACGCGTCCACTTTTGGATCGTATCTTACAGTATAAGAATTATTATTGGTTTGAATAACTACGAGCTCATTATTTCCAATAGATAGAAAGTTTATAGAAACATTATATTTGTCAATATCCAGTCTTTTGTCAGCGATTTTTAAAGGAATTTTATCTAAGGGCCCGTATCTAAACAGCCAACCTTGTTCAGTAATAAAATAAACAACTGCTGGAGTTATTGAAGCCGCAACTAATTCTCCACGCTCTCGAACTTGTCTTTCCAGTGATACCTCGACAACAGAAATAGAATTGCCAGCAACCGCAGGTGAAGAGAAAATGATACTGTTTCTAGTCACCTTTATAGTCTGCCTGCTTTTATTGTCAAGAAAGGTCGCTTTTACGTCGTGCGTATCATCAACAGCACATACTGGCATTTTTGGCGGTTTTGATTTCAAAACTGTACAACTGGGCAAAAAAGAAACCGCAAGAAATGAAATCGCTGCAAGCCTTCGCATTTATTTACCTCGATTAAACATCATACTCGAGCTTACCTACAATTTTCCTTTGTTGATGTGGATTGATCAGACCGCTTATGTTATCGAGCGCTCTTTGCCTGGCTTCCACACTAAGCACTGGTTGTATTTTCGATTGCTCCCCAAAGGCAACAGGAATTATGTTTATGTCTAGAGAATTTTGCGCCAGCCACAAACGATCAGTAACTTTTTTTGTTAGTTCATCTTTTGTATGATGGCCCCTTAGAAAAACAATATAAGTGGTTATAGCGCCAAGCGTAGCGACGTTAATTGTAAATTTCGTTGTTTCTACTTCTTCGGGTTTTGCAGCAACTCGCTCTTCTTCCTCGCGCTTTACCTGCTTAAGTGCAATCAATCTTCTGAACGGATCACTTTTTTCTTTTTCTAGCTTTACTGGTATTGAAGTTTTACCTGTTAGAATATCGATTTCATCATTCCAACCCTGCGGGTATACTTTGTTGCCATCACGGGATAGACCTATGATGCGATCACAAATCCACCCTTTATCTCCTAAATGACTTTCGATGTCTGGTTGATTATAGGGTCCGCCTCTTAAAACAAGGTCATAATTTAATTTTCCAACTCTTATTGTTGCGGTTGTTGTTTCTATTGTTCTTGTAAGCCCAGCTACTTGATTATTATCAGAGATCATTTTTGCATCAAGAAGATCTCTGGCATAGGCTCGGATATTTTCTTCAGTTATTTTATATTTATTTCCTTCTAGCTCCAACTTTCCAACAAGAAAAGCTGATTTATTAT
>JAHFGR010000209.1 GCA_023247345.1 Microcaldota archaeon
TACTGGATAGTTTTGTTCAAGGAATACTCTATCATCTGTTTTACTTAAAATTCCATCGTGAATATAGTTTGGAACAATTAATTTTCCTTCTCTTTGTGCTAATGCTAAAGCTTGGAAGAAATTTAGATCACGGTGGAATTCAATTACTTCTAACGCCTTCTCTGAAGTCATTTCTCTTAGCATTTGCCTTGTTCTTTTTACTTGTTCAACGTATGATTGGCCAGTAACATCTGGTTGTCTTACTGGCTGCGCTACTTCTGGTCTGAATCTTCTAAATCGAGAGTCTGTAGCTAGCGCTGAAACAACGCGAACACCTGAAGCAACGGCTTTTAAATGCATTTCAATCAGTATGTTACTGGTAAAAAGTGTTTAAAAACGTATGTATTTTTGTCTTTAGAATGTGTATTAGGTTTGCCAAACGTGCACTACGCAAAGCATCAAGCTTATGGCCTACACCCTAAACCCTATAGCCTCAACCCTAAAGCTTATAGCTTACAGCCTAGCGCCCATGGCAGTAGTCTTTATAAATATAATTTCAGCAAAGTAAATCATGGCAGATACCGCACCTTCATCTTATGTTTATGGAACTATCGCTTTAGGCATTGTTGGATTTCTAATGGCGCTCAATGGAAGCAACCTTACTTTTGGCAGTATATTTAGCGTACTCGGCGGTCTGTTGACTGGCATTAGCGCTGTTCTAGGCGTTCTTATTGTTAAATATGATTATATTTTACTTCAGTTAGTGACGCAAAAAACAAAAACAATAAATATGCCAGACTTGGGCAGCTACGAAATATCGCCAAGCCAAGATACGATCGTAAAAAATATAGGGAATAGTTATTATGCGAGCGCTTTTTTAAATATCGAAGTTTTCAGGTCGCCAACAGAAGAACCCAGGGAAGAAAATTTAAAATATAATGAATTTTTCGAGCGCGCTGTTTCGAGTTTAAGGCATGTGACTAAAATCGGTTATCTTATTCAAGTAGAAGATATATCAAAAAAGAGAAGAGAGATAGAAGCAAAAAGAGCAGAAGCGCAGTTAAAACTTTCAAAAGAACGCCAAAAACCATTAGACAAAGAAGGAAAACAAAGAATGACGATTGATTTATGCGAGAAAGAGTTCGAAGTTTGGGACAAACAACTGGTAAAAATTTCAAAAGGCAAAAAACCAATGGGTGTATTCGCATATGCAATGGTAACTGCATCTAGCGTTAGTAAGGATGGCGCGATATCAAATGCGCGATCTTACGCAGAAGAAGTGAAAATAGCAGTTGCAAATTCCTTAAACGTAGACGTCAGAGTATTAAGCGGGGATGAGATGCTAAAATGCTTTGAATGGGAGAAATTTTTCCCGACTACTGTGCAGGAATTAGAATCAGAAGCGATGACAAATATTTAGATTAATTGTCGCGAGGGCAAAAAAATCGCGACAAATATCTCGTGAAGTAATACTTCACTCAATGGTGATTTTCTCGATGGATTGTTCTGCGGAACAAATATCTCGAAAATGGTGATTTTCTCGATGGTAAGTCAAAAAAAGATGTATGCATACGCGTCGGTTGCAATAGGCGGTGGCGGAATTCTGTTATCGCTAGTTGGCGGGCCGCTTGGCATTGTTGGCGCGCTATTATCTGCAATTGGCACGGGTTTGGGTGCAGCATTCTTAAGTTTCGGATATCTTGCTATTCCAGCATTAACAAAGGTTACAAAAATATCATTAGTAAATACTGTAGAAAACTACGAGGTGCCGCCTTCTCAGGACGTAATAATAAAACATGCAGGAGATATATACTATGCAACGATATTTCTAAATGTCGAGATATACGAATCGCCAACTGCCCAAACAGACGAAGGAATATCGTATAGCGAGTTTTTCGAACGCGCGATTTCCAGCTTGAGATATGTAACTAAAGTTGCGTATATTATGTATGTTGAGGACGTTAGCAAAAAAAGGCAGGAAATAGATACAAAGCGAGCAGAATCGCAGCTAAAACTGCAGAGAGAACGGGACCGTGGCGATCCCGATCCATTAAAACTAGACAGATTGCAAAGAGAATTGGAAATATTAGATGTACAGCTTGGAAAATTAATAAAAGGAATAAAACCAATGGGAGTTATTGCATACGCGATGACAACTGCTGCGGGCGTCAGTAAAGATGCGGCAGTAACTGCAGCGCGTGCACAAGCAGAACAGGTAAGAACCGCGATTTCAAACTCGCTTAATGTGGAAACAAAATGGTTAAGCGGGGATGAGATGCTAAAATGCTTTGAATGGGAGAAATTTTTCCCGACCAGCATTCAAGAGTTGGAAGATTCGATGAGCTGATTGTATGATATTTGGAAGAATGAAGCTGACAAAGATATCGAACAAAGAACTTGCGAAAAGAAACATACTTGTAAGGCCTCCAGAACCACCGATCGGCATTTTAATGAAAGAGCCGGCAAACTCGATTTACATAGGAAAGACCAGCATATTCCAAATACCATTTTACTGGAGTTATGAGAATGTTAAATCGCCGCACATCGCAGTTGTT
>JAHFGR010000210.1 GCA_023247345.1 Microcaldota archaeon
GTTCTGTGCATCGTAATTTTTCATTACTATACTTTGTTCTATATCAAATGTCATTGAATTATGAGACTCCCACTGTGCTAATCTTCTCCAAAAATTTGAATTTTTCTTAAGATCATTACCTATAGAGATTAGACATTTTATTCTATCCGATATATCGGTATCTTTTAGTTCTATAAAAGAATTACACATAGAAGTTATACATTCTTCTAATTCATTAAAACTAGCCATATACCAATATTTAACGAACTCTTTAAGTTCTACAGACATTGCAGTTTTAGTTATATCTTTGTTAGTGTTTATATTACTAATCTTTTGCTGGGTTGTCAAATCTTTGGCGTTTAAATCATTTATATAACAATTTAGTTTTCTGTTTTTTAAAATTATATCTGGATGTAGCGATATGTAGATTTTACTAGTATTAATTCTTCTATTCCCAATTACCAGTTTATATTCCATATTCAAATAAGTTATATTTATTCAGTTATCAGTTTATTAGAGAAGGTAATAGAAGTAAAAGTCTCATTTACCATCTTTGCTTGACCATCGGGGGGGGTTATATGCTCTGCATATCCATATATACCGATAAGTTGATTTGATTTTAATTTAGCTGTAGCAATCATAGCTTCTTTTTTGTAATCTTTTGCAAGTTTAATCTTTCTCATAGAACAACTAAAGCATAAAGCTATCGCAACACTATTTTGCGCTTTCTTATTATTTGATTCGGAGATTATTTTTGTAGCTTTAAGCATTTTTTGCTTCGATGCTTGAACAATATCTATTATTTCACCTTCATTTAGAAACGCAGCACACCTAATATACTTATTATTAGCTATCGCAAAGGGAGATACTATAGAATAGCTACCATCAGGCCCGAGTATACCTATTGGATAGTCCATACCATATTTTAATATATTTTTTTTAACATCTTCAACAGATGTTCTTAAGATTTCTGCATACACTTCTATGGCACTTCTATTATTAGCCTCCATTAAGATATTATTTTTACATTTGGTAATTCTAATGGGCATACCTTTAGTTTTTCTCTCAAAACCATGAGATGAACCTAGACTAACATAAAGATTAGAATATATTGCCATTAAAGCAGCTCCTTTACTAACAATTTTTCCATCTGCGAATTGATAGGTATCTTTAAAAACAAAGTTATCACCTGCAGATCCTCCGATTAATTGCAAAGATGGACCAACAATATCTAAAAAACCGTATATAATTTTGTTAGCCTTTAAAAAGAAATTATTTGTGACTCCTGCAGGAAGATAAATAAAATAGTATGGATCTATCCTTATGTCTTCCGCAATATTTTTATTTTTTTTCGCTAAAAATAAAGTATAAGAATCTAAATATTTGTCAGTCTTAAGGTTATTTAATGCAGAGTTAATTAAGCTTCTGCCTGCTTTTTTCGGATTTTTATCACCAATTTCGGCAATAGCAGTACCTACATGGACATGATCGGATTTCACGACCAATACAATACAAGAATCTTCATAAGTTTTGTTCCCTATGATTTCGCTTGTTGAAGTACACCCTATCCACTTGACATTTTTATTACTTTTTATTAATCTCTCATGAGCACCTTTAACTAATTCTTTTATTCTTTCTTTTGTGTTCCCATATTTCTTGCCATTACAAAAAACAAAAGCAAAATCAGGTCCTGTTAGAGATCCTTGTTTTGTTAAGTTATTAATTGCCATATCTACGGCCATTGAACCTGCATTATAAGCATCATTTTCTCTACTCATACCAGAACCAGTAAATATTAGTTTCTCTTTATGATTATTATTTTTTAATTTAGATGATCTATAAATAACCATAAATTTTCCTAACCCACCACATACTCTTCATAAGCATAAGCCTTGTCAGGATTCGTCTGCCTGACATCCACGTCCTTGCTGAACAAGAACGAAAATACTCCTGAGAGAATTGCTGGGGTTATTAGAAACTCTGATTTTTCGCTGGTGTGCTTTAGCCAAGGGTCATGCAGCCTCAAGATGCACGTCTTCTTCTTGAAATCAACCGTAACTAGCTCTAACTTTCCAAGGCCGAATGTGCCGAATATATCATCTATATTTTTTAGCACGCCCTCGCCGCTGCTTCCAAGCTTCTTTGCGTACTCGCTTATGTCTCTTTTTACTGCGTTCTTTAATACTAAAGAATACTGGTTTGGCGAACTTTGCTCAAGTGTTGCAAACACATCGCTGGGCAGCATTATCTGTTTCTTACCGAGAACTTCTATTTTACCATCTACCATGTAAAACTGCCTCGCGAATAGCAGTTTCTTTAAAAAGGATGAAAGCATGATTATTGTTCTCTACTTGCTGTTTAAATACTTTTTCCTTAAATCTTTATAATCTTAGCCACAAAAAACCCTTCCGTGTCATTGTCCTGCGGCCATATCCTCAAACACTTATTTATCTCGTCGGAATAGGGCTTTCCATCAAACTCTCTTACCGCAGGGCTTCTTTTCAGTTCAAGATTGATGCATTGCAATCTTGCATCCTTATACTTGTCAAGCAAA
>JAHFGR010000211.1 GCA_023247345.1 Microcaldota archaeon
CTACAAATATTACATTGCCTGCCCGCTCAATTTCTTCCCCAGCGAGTTTTGTTACGCAGTCTATTACTAGCATTTTTGAGTTATCTATTCCGCTTTCTGCGAATTCATCCAGTAAAACTGAACTCGGTCGATTTAGAGAAAAATATATACAGTTTTTTTTCTTTTCATTAATCAGATTTTTTACTATCTCTTTATTTACATCGTTATAATGATTAGATTTAGATACTACAAGTATAATTCCTTTATCTGGAATTTCTATTTCTTCAGGCATTACAACACTCGTTACAAATAATTTTTTATATTTTTATTTACCTGCTGTAGGAAAAGAAACAAGAACGCAGCAGAAACCAATAGAAATATCTTCGCAAGTACCATCGCATTATTTTTTTCGATTATCCCAAAATTATCGTCCAAGTAGCTTATAGTGTTCATGAGTTCAAATAACGAGGAAAGCATAAAAGATAAGCTAGCGAGCGCGAAAAATTTTAATTCCTTGAGCTTCGAGACCCTTACTAAGACTATTGAAAATGCAAACAAAGCGCCAAATACGCCTATCTTTGTTAATGACGTAATCCAAGAAAATACAATACTTATTTCACTCATATTGCAAATCCCTGTCCTTTTTATCTTTTTTTATGAAACCAGCTGTCGCATATCTCAATAGATATAATTTGTAGGAGGCGGATATCAGCATGATGCCTGCAATTATCGTTAATATCTGTATGCTTGTTTTTAGCGCCTGCGTCGTTGGCGTAGTTGGAAACCAGAAAAACATGAAAATATTGAAAATGTTCCCAAGAAAAATTAGAAATATGGCAGCGAGCAAGTAAGGTAGCGTAGAGCTAAACTTGCCGCCGTAAAGCTTTTTTGTAAGCGTTATGCCAAACATTAGTGTAATCGCGTAAGCGCCAAGATTTAGAAGGTCTAATGAAATTTCCTCTAATGCCATAGCTAGCATTTACTTACTATGTTTAAAAATATTCTATTTTAGCGCTGTTTTTTCATTTAATTAGGTATTTTATTACTTTCTATGTAACTCTTCTATTTAGCGGCTGTAGTCTAGACCTAGCCCTTTTAGATTCTAATATAATCAAATGAAAAGGGCCGGGTTTCATCCCAAAACAGGTTTTTCTTGTTTGGGGTGATGCCCTTTTGATCTAAGAATTATCTATGATTATAAAGGGCTTCAATGGACAGCGGTAGGATTCGAGATTGCCAATCTCGTGACCCGGGTTCGAAAACCTAGACCTTTTCTTTTAGAAAAAGAAAAGGGCTGAGGTCTCACCCCAAAAGAAAATGGTGAACCTTAGATTATACTTAAACTGCCGACGGAGCACGAAAGTGCGAACGTTTACAAGGCCGTCTCTAAGAAACATCTTAGATTAGGCTGGCAATCCTGAAGAGCAAGGCTCTTTGGGCGCTAGTGACCGTAGGTTACTAGATTTCGCAGTAGTATAATCTTGGTAGAAATCCCCGGCGGCCGCATTTTATTTATTTTTCTGTTTATTTGTATTGTCAGTTTCGTCGTTTACCTAACTGCTTTACGATAATTATTTAAATCCTATTTGAGCTTGTGTTAGCTAATATAAAGGCGTTAGTATGACAACTGTTCTTCTAGAGGATATTTCAAAACAATTGGGAATTTTAGATATAGCCGAGCTATTGCCGCACGAGCAAACAGTTCCACCAAATTTAAAGAGGTTGAAAGAGGCAATGCTTAATATCGGTCAGCTGGTAGATCCGATTATAGTCGATAAAAATTCAAAAGTCGTTCTAGACGGAAACCACAGATTAAAAGTTTTACAAATTATCGAATGCCCGCTTTCTGTTTGCCAGCTTGTTGATTATAAAGACGATAAAATAAAAGTCGGGACATGGTACCTCGCTATAAATAAACCTTTAGAAGACATTGTGAAGAGCGATGTTAAGATGGAAAAAATCGACTGTAATGAGGGAAAAAGAACGCTTGTAGATTCTAAAGCTCCGTTTATGGCCGTATGTAAAAAGCAGGGAAATGAAAACGCGTGCTTTTTGGAACCCGGTAGCTATAAATTAAAAGAACTCGTAGAAGAGCAGAACTATATCCTGAGCAGCATGAAGGGAGATCTGGATTCGCGTTACATACCTGATGATCAATTTGATGAGTATTTGTCAAAAGGTTATACTGTATTTTTTAGGCGTCCATATACCAAGGAGGAGATAATAAAAGCAGCAAAGGAGCACACCCCATTCCCGCCAAAAAGTACTCGTCATATCATCCCTGATAGGATAATTAGATTAAACATGAAGCTAGGTTGGTTGCACGAAGATAAAAAAGAGGCAGAGCGCCATCTGGAAGATATGCTAAAACACAGAGTCTATAATGGCAATGTGCGCCGTTATGTCGAGCCGGTAATTGTGATATACTAATTTACTTCTGACACTTCCTATTTATGTGCCAACCCGATGATTTCCTTAACATTAGAATATTCGTGTTCTTTTAACCATTTTTCCATTTCGCAGGCTATTTTTGAAAATGCCTTA
>JAHFGR010000035.1 GCA_023247345.1 Microcaldota archaeon
GTTTCAGCATTTGGCATATACCAACCATCTTTCTTGGGGAAATGGTCGATTTGATGAATTTTTTCATCAGTTATTTTTAGTTCGTATCGGTTATTTCCCAAATCGATTAGTTCAAAGTCTGGGTACTCAACTACTAATGCACAATTTACCAGGGGGGTTGAGCTAGGGGGGTTACCCCCTGGCACTTGGAATTGTTTTGGGACTTTGAATGAAATAGAATATTTTACTTTATTATACTCCCAAATAAATACAACCTCTCCTCTGAAAGGTCTATTTGAACCTTCATAAATAATTAAAGTGCCAGTCCACACGGGATAGTTTTTTTCAAAGAATACTCTATCATCTGTTTTACTTAAAATTCCATCGTGAACATAGTTTGGAACGATCAGTTTACCTTCTCTTTTAGCTAGTTCTAATGCTTGAAATAAATTTAAATCTTTATGAAACTCTATTACTTGTTTTACTATTTCTGGATCCATTGATCTTAGCATTTGCCTTGCTCTTTTTACTTGTTCGGCATATGATTGACCTGTAACATCTGGTCGTCTTACTGCTTGATGCACTTCTGGATTAAATCTTTTGAATGGTTCACTTGCATGCATTCTATGGCTCATTGCCCAATGCCCATTGCTCACGGCTAATCTCTTCATGTTATTATTTAAGAAAGAAAGTGTTTTAATAACCTCGCATCGAGCTGAAAATTAGGAATTAGGTATAATAATACTCTCCCTTTTGCTTTTGTTCCAAATCAAGCGAGCTACCGGGTTTATTTATTCTTGGCCGATACGTGTCTTTGTCTCTGCGCATTGTTATTCCAGTAATTTTCAAGAATTTATTCATGCCATCTCGCTTATTCAAAGGCGCGCTTGCTTTTCCTTGCAAAGAACTTTCACCTTCAAAAACTAAGAGACGATTAGCAATGGCATCGAGAAAAACAATATCGTGGTCAACTACAAAGGCAGATTTCTCGCTTTCTGTAATTATCTTTCTCAGGAGTTGTGCAAATTCAAATCGCTGTTCAATATCCAAAAACGCTGATGGTTCATCAAATAAATAGATGTCTGCGTTTTGAGATATCGCGAGTGTTAAAGCAACACGCTGCAACTCACCACCACTAAGCTCAGTGAGCTTCTTTTCCATAAACGCGCCAATTTTAAGCTTGCGCTTTGCGTCTTCAAATATAGCCATATTCAAACTCTGCGCAGAAAATACATCAATAACGAGCCGATCGTCAGCAGTTATATACTGCGGCTTGTAAGAAACTTTAAATTTCTTTAATTCTGTTTCATTACTTGGCTTTTCAACTCCGGCAAGCATTTTTATAAATAAAGACTTGCCAAGCGCATTCTTACCAACCAATCCGAGTATCTCGCCTTGACGAATATTTCCTTGCTCACCGACAAATGAAAACCCATTGGCTTCTTCGAATTTTTTCTTTAATTCAGGATATGAAATTTTAATCGGAGATTTTATCTCGCTCTCGCTATGCTTGTTAAATGTCAGTTCGCGATCGCGAAAGCGCGTATTTTCTTCTCTTAAAAAGCCCTGTAGGTATTCGTTTATCCCAACACGAACATTTTTAACCCCTGAAACAATCCCGTATGTATTTTCTTCGCCATAAAAGATGTAAACGTAAGTACTGACATAATCAAGGATAGTAAGGTCATGTTCAGCTATTACAACCTGTTTCTTTTCTGAAAGCTCTTTTAAAATAACTGCTGAACGCAAGCGCTCTTCGATATCCAGATAATTAGTAAACTCATCGAAATAGTATATGTCTGCATTTTTTATGTAAGCAGTAGCCATGGCTACCTTTTGCAATTCACCGCCACTTAGTTGCGAGATTTCGCGATCAGTTATCTTGCTCAGGGAAAATAATTTAATTGCATTTTCAACCTCTTGCTTATTGCCTAAGGTCTCCAGCAATTTCCCAACTGTACCTTTGAATACATCTCGCAATCGATCAACGTGCTGTGGTTTATGACTTACTTTTAACTGCTTACCGATTTGAGAAAAATATCTTTGCTGCTCTAATGACAACTTCAAGAAAATTTCCGATTCTTTCATTTCTTTTTCAAATTCAGCAAAATTCGGCAATATTTGCTTACCCAAGATTTTTAGCGCGGTTGTTTTCCCAATTCCGTTTTTGCCGACAAGCGAAACTGCACCTTCCTTTGGCAAAGGCAGGCCATAAAGTCTGAAAGTATTTATTGAATATTGGAAAATTGGTTTGCCAACTTCTTCAACCAGATTTATAATCGTAATGCAATCAACAGGGCATTTTTTAACGCACAGCGAGCAGCCTATGCATACCTCTTCGTATATGCGCGGGAATTTTGTATCCTCTTCTGTGATTATGCATTCTTCACCCATCCTATTCGGTGGGCAAACGTGCATGCATACATAACCGCATTTCTCGCGAATACAAAGGTCGCGATCAATTACTGCTACTCTAGTTACCATAAGTATGATTCATAATAATAACGTAACCGCTTAAAAATCTTTTCTAAGAAAACCCTGAAATTGCCGACGCAACCATTAGGCAGATTTAAGCGTTGAGTCTCTAATGGATTGACGAAATAACGATTTCATCAAATTTTGTCGGCATTTTTTGCCCTGTCGACGAAGATTTCATAAGTAAAACGACGGATTTATAAGAGTGGAAAATTATTAAGCGCTTACATAATAACTAATTAAATGTTTTTACCTTTATTAAAATAAAACCAATAAACGATACCGAAAAGAATAAAGAGGATAACTAAAGGAATTACATACTGTGCATGTTCAATTTTCCCTTTTTCTAGATTATCCTGTTTTATTTCTCTTGGTTCTCCTATTTCTTCAATATTTGGATTCCTTTGTGTGCAGGCTTCTGAATCATAATATCTTAAATAAGAGCCCATCTGCAGATCTAAATCAATTACAGAATGATCAACTGGTCCAACATAGCCGGGTTGCATGCCATCAGAACCATTACAATAATCAACTCGTTCCGAAAAAGATATCGTAACTTTGTCTCCAATATTATAATTCCCTTTTAGATTCTTTGTTACTTCTATCTCAGCTTCACAGTGAGCAATACGCCCGTATTTAAAGTCTATTTGGCCAGAAAATGGTTCGCAAATTCCATAATTAAAAGGCTCGCCACAACTTAAATTAACAACATAACCTTCAACTACATAGTCCGAACTATCTATGAATTCCTGTTGGCTGCATGGCGGGATCGCAGCATTAATTAAACTAAATAAAGAAAAAACTAAAGCAATAAGAAAAAACTTAGACTTCATAAACAGTTTTAAAATAAAAAACTTTATAAAGTGTTTAGCGTACATAAGAATGAATTAAATGGCCTACAGGGCCCAGTCTATATAAGACGAAGTCAATATAGACGCTATTTATCGACTAACCGATAAACGCGCCCATTGTTGCTCTAAGCAACAATATGCATATTGTCCAAAGCTTTGGACAATCATGACTCTTTGAAGTTCTCGACGACTTTATTATAAAGAAAAAATCTAAGAAAATACAGGAGTTGATTAAATGGAAGGAGAAGGACACACAGTAAAACAAGTAGTTGATAGAAAAGATGACAACACAATATACGTAGGTAAAAAGAGACCGATGAGCTATGTATTAGCAGTTGTTACTCAGTTCAACAACGGTGCAAACGAAGTAATAATTAAGGCACGAGGAAAGACAATATCAATGGCGGTAGATGTAGAACAGATAGTAAAAAACAGATTTATGCCTGGGTCTAAAACAAAGTCCATAGAGACTAAAACTGAAGAACTAACCTCAGAAGACGGATCTATGAATAAAGTTTCCGCTATAGAGATAGTATTAGTAAGATAATTTCTTTTTTTATTTTAGTTCGTGAGGTTAAATTATGCCAGTAATGTTAGACAAACAAGGTTTGATATTAGCATTATTGATGGGTGTTGCAGTTTACTATTTTGGAGGAGTTAAATATCTGGCATTGATGCTTATTTTTCTTTTTTTCGCTGTTGCCGCTACTAAATATGAAAACAGAAAAAAGAGAGAGATGGGAATTTACGAGCATGAAAGAAGTTGGGAAAATGTTTTTTCAAATGGTCTTTTGCCAACATTACTGGCGATATTATCTTCTGACATAGGACCGATACCATATATAACAAGCGTTGCTGCAGTAACTGCGGATAAGTTCGGATCAGAGCTAGGAGTACTTTCTGATAAACCGATATCTCTTGAAAACCTAAAACCAGCAAGACCGGGAAAAAGCGGAGCTATAAGCGTTTTGGGATTGATTGTATCGCTAGCTGGCGGAACGTTGATTGGATTAGCGGCGATGTTTATTTTTAAGATTAACCCAACAAAAGCATTGTTTATTGGTATAGCAGGACTAGTTGGTTCTTTAGTAGATAGCATTTTTGGCGTTCTGGAAGAGCGAGGAATCGGGACAAAGGGAACGACAAACTTTATATGCTCATTAACTGGAGCTCTAATAGGATATTATTTTATCAGGTGATCGATTGAAAACGTTCGTACTTTGCGGTGGGGGGGGGACAAGATTAAGACCTTATACATTAACAGCACCAAAACCAATGTTGTTGATGGCAGGTAAGCCAATATTATATTACATAGTCGAAAATTTGAAGAAAAACGGAATAGGCGAACTTATACTAACTATCGGATATCTGAAAGAAAAAATAACTGACTACTTTAAAGATGGCAAAGGATTTGGCTTGAGTATAGACTATCTTGTTGAAAATGAACCGAAAAAAACTGCAGGTTCAATATTGCCTAAAAAAAATCAGATAAAGGAAACTTTTGTAGTTGTAATGGGCGATACGATGAATGATATTAATTTAAGAGAGATGATAAATGAGCATAAGAAGAATAAGGCGATGGCGACGATATGCGTTATTAATCATAAAACGCAAGTAGAATACGGTGTTGTTAAAGTGAAGGATCAGATTGTAGAACAGTTTATAGAAAAACCTGTTATCGAGCATTATATTAACGCAGGCACATACATATTCGAGCCAGAAATTTTTGATTATATAAAAGATAAGGAAGATTTTGCAAAGGACGTCTTTCCGCGCTTGCTAAAGGCAGGTAAGAAAATTCATGTTTATATTCATAAGGGAAAATGGCAGGATATAGGTAGAATAAGCGATTATGAGAAATTAAAGGAAGAAATGGAGAACTCGAAAGAGTCATGAATGTCCAAAGCTTTGGACAATATGCATATACAAAACCAAATAAGTAACATGATTGTTCGTTGCAACGAACAATATGATTGTCCGATGTATCGGACAATATGCGCATTGTTGCAATGCAACAATCGCGTATGCATCTTGTCGCTGGAAGCGACAAGCTTGTGCCGATTTCTATTTTGGAGTTTTATCTCGTTTGGTTTTGTATAGTTGATCCATCGAGGAATCTGATTTTGATTCCGAGAGATGTGAATATCAATTCACACTGAAATAACAAATTTGGATCAGCATATTGTTGCTTAGAGCAACAATCATGTCGAGAGATTTGCTCCGTGGAGCAAATAAATGGAGAAAAAATTTTGACATGTTTAACTGGTTTATTTCTTTCCGCTTTGACCGCGCCACCATAGATAAACAGCTGAGAATACTACAACTATGGCTATTATGCCTAAACCCTTCTGAACAGTTGGATCATCTAAGAAACTTGTTGATTTGTTACCTAATTCGTCCGAGCCGAGTGCTAGCTCAACGCTAACTGTATTTTTCTTTGCTATTGCACCTTCGCTGGTTAGAAGATCTAATTCATAGCTTCCTTTGTTTTGCAGTGAAATCTTTGCCTCGCCGTTGCTGTCAGTAGTAAAACTTGATACCTGATTGCCCGATAAGTCTTTTACAACGATAGTACATGAACTACAGGCTTGACCATCTTTTGTTGCTTTTGCAGCAAATTCTTTTCCAACTTCAATTTTCTCAGGAGTTGTTAAATCTAAAACTACTGGGGCTGAAGGTGTACCGGAACCTGCAGGAGTTCCCGAACCGCCACTTGGAGCTGGTTCTGATGAAGGAGATGGGCCCGGAGATGGTGAAGGAGCTGGCACTGGTTGGGGCTCGATTTTCGGGGGTTGCTCTTGTTCTGGCGCTGGCGCAACGCTAATTGTTTTTTTCTTTGCTATTGCACCTTTATCATCTAATAAATCTAATTCGTAGGTGCCTTTATTTTGTAAGGATATTTTTGCCTCGCCGTTTTTATCAGTAGTAAACCTCGACACTTCCTTTCCAGTTGAATCCTTCACAACTATTACACAAGAATCACACGCCTTGCTATCTTTTGTCGCTTTTGCAATAAATTCTTTTCCAACTTCTGTTTTATCTGGAATCATTAGATCTAAAACAGGTGGAGGTGTTTCAACTTTACAATGAACAAAATCAAAGAACACGTCATCTGGTTTAAGATAACCTGTTTTCTCAAATTGAAGCTGATATTTGCCATCTAGCTCTTTGGACATGTTAAAAACTGCTTTACCATCCTGATCAGTTACTTTTTGTTGTTTAAGGCCTTGATAAGGTTCGTATAGTATTAATCTTATTTCTACATCTGATACGGGTTTACTATCTTTTGATTTTATAACTATTTGTAACAAATTTTCCGGACATAAGATACCTATAGAAGACGACTCACTAGTTGCATTAGCTTGGTTTGTTGAATTTGTTGACGGGGGAGGTTCGACTGTGAAACCAATACTAAGTGGTTCAGGTGAAGAGCCTCCTCCTGAAGAGCCGCCTCCGCCTCCACCCATATCAGAGCTAACAAATGATATAAAATTGATAAGAATCAAAAATGTTAAGAAAACAACAAAACGATTATTGGGCATGATAAACCATACAAACTAAAGCTTTAAAAATAATAGCAATACCAGCAACCCTACGAAGACTTCTAAACATATGAAAAATAGAGTAAGGTTTCTTTCCCTAATGCCATTAAATGATTTCATAATGAATTGTGCAAAACCTCGGACTTTGTTATCAATTGGATAAAGCTTTCCGTTTTTATAAAGACCCCACCAGTTCTTACTTGGAAACTTATTTAGCAACTTAATGAAGAAATCAATAACATATGGCAATAACAAGATTGCGCCAGCAGTTTCAAGGCTACCAATTATAACTGCGCTCGCTAATGCCGCACCTATAGTGAGATTACCAACATCTCCGGGAAATATCTTGGCTGGAAAGTGATTATAGATTAGAAAACCAAAAAGGGCCCCGATCATGGACAATGAAATGATTAATGTTTCGATAGAAAGGTGATTCATTGCTAGTATGCTCATTACCGCAAATATAACAATGCCCATACCGCTCTCCATTCCATTAAATCCAGCGAGCATGTTGGTAAGATTTGAAGAAACCGCTACTCCTAGCGGAATTAGTACAAGAATATAAAAAACGCCGAAATCGACTATGCCTATAAGCGGGATATTCAAGACCGTACTTCCTGCCGCTTTAACAGCAACTAGTGGTATCGCAGCAAACAGAGGCAAAAATGCTTTTAGCCACTGCGGAATATCAAGCAAATCATCAACAACACCGATAAACGCGATTGAATGAATTGCGATCAGAGCTGCGAGGATATTTATGAGGTTAAAATGTAGAGAAAGAAACGAGTTCAGGAAGACCGCCAAAAGCACACCAGCAGTAAACCCTGCAACTATGGCAATCCCGCCCATCTCAGCAACTTCTGGCTGGTCTGGTTTATTTACATCCTTACCAGTCATCTTAAATCTTTTAAGTCTCGGAATTAGAAGATAAGTAAAAAGATAGGTAATCAGAAACGAGATAACTAACAAAGATAAAAAAGATAAAAAGCCAGCCATAGTACTTCACTTCAGTTATTTTCGATTAATTTCACTCCGCGCGCTTCGGATATCGTAGTTTTTACAAATAATAAATTATATAAATTGGTATCAAGTATGTTCTCGGTATTTATTAATACGTTTCCGTCTAATAACTTTATTTTATTAAAGGGCTTTAATTTCGGAAAGCTTACTGTTCTTCCTTGCCCACCTCTTGTTAAATCAAATAAAACTCCATCCGTAATTAGTTCTGAATCCTTAGATAAAAACAAGCGAATCAGATAATTTTCATTTTTAAAATCTGCAATATAGTTACCGTTGGATAAAGAAACGCTTGATAGCGAGAATACTATTGGCCTAGATTCAAGCATTTTATTCAGAGCTTTTGAATCTAATAGAACATAATCTACTTCTAGATTTTTTGTTTCCAAGAGGTCTTCTGTATTGAG
Source organism: Microcaldota archaeon (assembly GCA_023247345.1). Classification (GTDB taxonomy): domain Archaea; phylum Micrarchaeota; class Micrarchaeia; order Anstonellales; family Bilamarchaeaceae; genus JAGVWJ01. Next base: position 8,272 of record JAHFGR010000035.1, read on the forward strand.
AATCTTTGGTTTCTTTCCTGAGTAATATTCAAAGGAATATTCGTAATCTAAAACGCCGAACGTACCCTGGAGCTTTAATGCTGAATTAAAAACTTCTAGCTCTTCTGAGCTCAAAACTTTTAGATCTTTTTGCTCTAGTAAAAACATGCTGTTGGTAAATGATAGCGCTACGAGAAAAACTATAAACGCACTGATAGATTTTGATAAATTAAATAAGGGCAATAGGAAATATACGATAAGAGAAAGCGCTAGCGATGCACCTATCGCATAAGTATAGTTTTCTTTTGCAGGATTAAAGAAGATATAAAACACCAGGAACAAAACGAAAACTGCCCAAAAAAGCATATCATCAAATTTAAAGAATGATTTAACGGATAGGATAGCTGAAAAAGAAAGAGCCACTATAGAAAATGATGGTAAAAAGGCCGATGCAAACAAACCTATTATGAAAAGCATTACAGATGCATCAATTTTATCTTTTATAATTAAAACGATGGCTATTGAAGACAAAGGTAATATTATGCCGACATCTTTTATCTTAGCTAATGAAAATGAAGGATCTAGAAAATTATAAGCAAGATATGCTGCGATGACTAAAGGAACCAAAGAAACATAGCGAACACTTGAGTTAAAATGAAAAAACAGAAACAAAGCGCAAGTGAAAAGAAAGACAACCAATGCGGTTATTATTGAATAAGAATAGGAGACATTGAACAATATTAATGGAGAGAATAAGAATATTAAAGAAACTAAAAATGGTACGAGACTATGTTCGTTATGTTCTGGCTTAGAGCTAAATGCCTTAAATATAAGAACTGAACTTAGAAAAGAAAGAATTGGAATAGAAATTTTTACAAGATCTAGATATTGACTTCCGAGTTTTAAAAGCAGCAACTCTTTGTACCCATCTTCTGCAATTGCTTTCTGTGAAAAGGCAAAATGTAAGCTAAATGCAAGTATGAAAAAAACAAAGAGATAAATTTTATCGTAGAGTTTGGAATCGGGATTCATATAATCGCTCTTCACTTTTTTATTGTATTGTAAATTTTTTAAGCGCGTCCTTCGCATAATCCAATGAATAATTATTTTTATTTGCAAGTTCTGCTGCAACATAATCGATTTCTTCAGGTGTTTTTGCGCCTGCAACTACTGCAATATTTCTTGCATGTAATTTCATATGACCTGCTTGAATTCCTGTTGTGCTTAGAGCGTAAAGCGCTGCGAAATTATTCGCCAAACCTACACACACCATTGTTTCTGCGAGCTGTTTTGCAGATTGTACTCCAAGGATTTTTAAGGCGAGTTTGGCGGTTGGGCTTGTATTTATTGCGCCGCCAACCGTACCAACTGCCAAAGGCAATTCTATCTTTCCTAATAAATCTCCATTTTTAGTTTTTTCGTAATGAGTTAATGAATGATAACCATCAAGCGCTGCGTATGCATGAGCGCCTGCCTCAATCGCGCGCCAATCTTGCCCACAGGCTAGT
>JAHFGR010000036.1 GCA_023247345.1 Microcaldota archaeon
TGATTTTCTGCCTACGGTGCTTTCGCCACTTTTTAGACCAGCAAATTCAAATGATTTATTTACTATAGTGTGATTTATGCCAGCAAGAATACCGGAAACTTCCCAATCTTGCGTGTTTGCTTCTATACCTAATTTCTTTGCGGCGAACCAAGCTTTGCAATTTCCTATAAATGCGATTGCATCTTCAGGTTTTTCTATTTCTGGCTTAATTGAAATGGTTGCAGCTGGTTTAAATGCAACTCCTGCTTTTTTTAGCACTTGATTTACCAAATAACTTTCAGCTATTGGCAGCATCGTATTTTTGTTCTGAGCTGCTGGCAAAAGCGCATCTCGCTTGAATGACTTTAAAAATTCACATGCGAAAGATAACCCAGAACCGACTTTAATTAGTGAATCTACTTTTGTAGTGTCAATTCCAGAAAACTGATAAACATAAGGTTCTATATAATCAGATAAGTGAACGAGAATTCCGGCGACGTCTTGTTCACTTACTTTATCGACATAAAAATGTTTGTCTGATTTAAAATTTTTATATTCTCCAACTAAGATAATTTCTTCGCGATCCATATGGTCACCTCTATTGCAATCATATCGTCTAATTGTTTTTTAATGTTTTCTAGTAAAAGTTATAATATATGCCCCTGTGGCTCAGAAACTTTTTAGGAAAAGGTTTCATCAAAAACTGTTCCTTCAGGTTTAGCACTGGTAGAGCGTTCCCTTGGTAGCTTTTGTAAGAATGGCACTTATTGAATGTTTTAGGGTGCCTTTTTCCAAAAGGCACAAAGGGAAAGGCCGCGAGTTCAATTCTCGTCGGGGGCTTTTAATATTCTTTATTAATCTGGTTTAAAACCGCCCTTGCCAACTAAAGGTACGAACATAACCGATAAAACACGCTGACTAGTTCGGGTTTTGTTATCGTACAAAATTAAATTTTGCGACCAGCTATTGCCGACAGGCGCGACTATCTTTCCGTCTTTTTTCAATTGCTTAACAAATGGAGAATTGAATTCTAAGGAAGGCATCGCGGCAGTGATTACTATTCGATCATAAAGCGCTTCCTTTTCATAACCCTCGCTTCCGTCCATGCAAAGCATAGTTAGATTATTGGGTAACAAACTCGCAACCTTAGACAAGTTCTTTTTTGCAAGATCATATAATTGCGGCAATATTTCTATAGAGATTAACTTACCTCGAACACCAAGTATGTGCGAGATTAGTGCAGCGTTATATCCACTACCTGTACCAACTTCTAATATCTTCATACCTGGTTTTAACTCGAGTTTATCGAGCATAAAACTTACGACTGTTGGCGCAGATATCGTTTGACCATAACCAATTGGAAATGCATTATCACTATAAGCCAGAGATTTGTATTCGTTCGGGATAAAAATAGCACGATCTATTGTAAGCATTGCCTTTTCAGCTTGCTCACTTTTAAGAAACCCCATTGTGCGCAGGCGAGCGACCATCATTTCTAGTTCTGACATAATTGACTTTCATGATAAATATAGTTAAATTTAACGGTTTATATATTTTATTGGTTTAGGCAGTAAGCCATAAGCTATAGGCTTTGTGTTATTTGAATGATTATGTTGGATTATTAGAAATGCATGGAACGACCGATGGCTGATGGGAGGTGGGCGTGCGAAAGCACGAACGGAGTCTCACGCCCAAATATAAGAAAAACAGGAGTGCTTGAGCATTTGAGGTGCATAAGACGATGAATTGAAATCTATGAGATTTCAAATATCTCGACATGATTGTTGCGAAGCGCAACAATATGCCTATTGTTCGATACGAACAACAAGGAAATCAGGTGATTTTCTCGATGCCAGAACAAACATTTGGAGGAGATGATGACAAAGGGCAGCAGCCACAACAGCCAGTTAAAAAACTGGATCTTAAAAAATACGCAAGCAAACCGGATATGAATATACGAGATATTTTTTGGGATCTGATGGCCAGTTATGCGACTAAGAAGAATTTTACGAAGGACGAACTAAAACCTTTGTATCACGAAAGAATTCCACTGATGAGAATAGCACTAAATGTAGTCGAAAACCCCCAAAGCGCATATTTCGGATTAAGTAGAAATCTCACTGCGCTTTATTCCATTATGGTTTTACTAGATGGAGAATGGGATGATGCATTTGAGCAGTTTATAGTGAAAAGCTACGAAGAAAATGAAAAACCAGTGCCCACAATTGTAGCTGCGATAAACAAGACATGTGAAAATGAAAAATATAAGGAGCAAATAAAGCTAATCTTCAGAAAAATGACCAGAAATCACGATCAGATTCAAGCAATATTGGCTTACTTATCAAAAATTGACAATAGAGATATACTAACTGAGCTAAAAAAAGAGGTAATGATAATCGCAAGAAGCGATATAGAAAAAAACCAGTATTACGCAATGTTGGCGTTAGCAAGAATAATGGATAACGACGCGAAGAGCACATTAATGAGTCTGATTAACCATTGGGATGTAGAAACTAGAAAAACTGCCTTAAGTTTATTAAAAAATGAAAAAGACCCACGAATCAACGAGATAGCAAAAAGACAATTGCAAATCGAAAGCGATCCTGCAATTAAAAAGATTTTGGCTAAGATTATTTCAGCTAATAAAGAAGGTGCATAAAAAATGGAATTTATTAAAATACCTCATGAAAGAATAGCTACGCTAATAGGCGAAAGAGGAAAAACTAAAAAACAATTAGAAGAAGCCTGCGAAGTAAAGCTAAACGTTGATGAAGACGGCGAAGTTGAGATAAATGGGGATACATCGCATACTTATTTTGCAAAAGACGTCATAAAAGCAATTGGCCGGGGTTTTAGCGTTCATGAAGCACTAAAAATAATAAAAGAGAATTATGGATTTTATCTTATAGATCTGGATGAATTTGCCAAAACTGAGAAAGCCATAACGCGTATTAAAGGGAGGATAATTGGCGAGCGCGGCAAAATGAAAAAAGAAATAGAATCGGCAACAGAATCATTTTTGAGTATTTATGGCGATACGGTAGGAATAATCTCTAAGATAGATACGATGGAATATGCCAAAGAGGCAATATCTATGCTTATAGATGGAGCGCAGCATTCGCATGTTTTTAATTATCTCGCAAAGATAAAAAGGCAGATAATGGGCGAGAGACTAACTGGGAAATAAATGCCTTTTTATACTCTTTGTAACACAGTTAAAGTATGAGAAAACGACTAGCAATGAGCAGTGGGCAGGATGCGGTAAGCATGAAGCTGGAGGCAGTAAGCTTAAAGCATATGGCTTAGAGCCTATGGCAGATCAGATTGACAAATCGGCACCATTCAAGAAATGGCTAGCCTTATTTTTCATTCAGCATAGTATGTATAAGATTACTGAAAAAGGATATGCGGAATTGGCACCAAAGAAATCAAGGCAATATATGGAATTTGCAGAGGTTTCAAGTGACAGAGAAAGGGAAGAAAGAATTGAAAGAACGTATACGTTATCAAAAAAAGAAATCAAAGAAGCAGTAGCTAAAAAAGTAGAAACAATGCTTGCAGAAGGAAAGGCTGAAGAGTTATATGATAACGGTTATATCACAAAACTCGGAAACTTTGATTGGAAAGATAGAAAAGTTAGAATTACTGTATTAAAAAAACTCTTAGAAATATTAGGAAAAAGTACCAGAGAGATAACTGAAGATGATTTTAATAATAATGGATTAGGTGGATTATTAAGTCATTATTACAAAGGTTCTCCTTATCTTGCAATGGTTGAAGCAGGCTATGCTTATTCTTTGGATGAAATTAAAGAACATGCTAGAACAATGCAGTTTAGAAATGATAAAATCTATCCTTGGGAGATGGGTCAAACCTCTGGTCTGATTTACAAAGAAAAAGAAAATAGGATAGCTGCTACTAAATGGCTAATCTGGAAATTAAAGAAAGAACCTCGAGAAATAACTGCAGATGATTTTGATAATAATGGATTAAGTGGATTATTAGCAAGACCAGAGTATAAAAGTTCTCCTTATCTGGCATTAGTAGATGCAGGTTATGCTTATTCAGAAGATGAAATAAAAGAGCATGCTAGAACTGGAGAATTTAAAACTGATAAAATTTATTCTTGGGAGATGAATCAAACTTCTAGTCTATTTTATAAAAAGTCAGAAAATAGAACGGCTGCTACTAAATGGCTAGTATGGAAAATAGGAAAAGAAACTAGAGAGATAACTCAAGATGATTTTAATAATAATGGATTGCGTGGGTTGCTGGATCACCATTACAAAAGTTCTCCTTATGAAGCGCTTCTGGAAGCAGGGCGTGTAACGCCAGCAGATGAAGAATATATGCGCAGTTCACAGCATACACATTAATTTAAATATTTTCATTTCTAATTGTTATTAACTCCCAAATAGTTATTGCCATGAGCGATGGGTAATGAGCCCATAGCCCAAGGCTCAAGGCTGAAAAACATGCCAGATGGACACGACAAAATATTTTCCCAATTCAGAGAACATAGCGTAGCTGAATTCTTCAAAAAGAACAAACAGATGCTCGGTTTTAGCGGCAAAGTGCGCTCGCTCACAACTATCGTCCATGAATTGGTTACAAACAGCTTGGATGCATGCGAAGAAGCAGGAATCTTGCCAGAAGTAAAAGTGCAAGTAAAAGAAATAGAAGAAGATCACTATCTAGTTCGTGTTGAAGATAACGGACCTGGAATTCCAAAAACGCATTTAGGCAAAGCTCTGGGGCAAATGCTTGCAGGCACAAAATTCCATAGATATATCCAACAACGCGGGCAACAGGGCATTGGAGCAGCCGGCTGCACGATGTACGCTTTGCTAACAACTGGCCAGCACCCACATGCGATTTCTTATTATAAAGATAAAAAAATATCTTGCGAGATTAGTATTGATTTCAAAACAAACCGCGCAGAATTCATAAATTTGCTTGAAGAGGAAAACAAAGACGGAAAAAGCGGGCTCGTTTATCAGGCAGAATTCAAAGATGTAAGGTATGAAAAAAGCAATTACGGAGTATACGAATATCTAAGAAGAACAGCGCTCGCCAATCCGCATGCGCAAATAGTATTAACCGAGCCTAATAACGAGAGCATAACCTTCCCCAGGGCAGTTGGCGAAAATCCAAAAAGACCAAAGGAAGTGCAACCGCATCCATTGGGAATAAGCGCGCATGACTTGTTGGACCTTGCAAAGGCACAAAAAGAAAACCGAAAGATAAGCGCGTTTTTGCAAAATGCACTTGCAAGAGTAAGTGCAAATAAAGTTAGCGAACTTCGCGATATTACGCCGACAGTTAATTTTGATAAAAATCCTGGCGAGATTACCTGGGAAGAAGCTGAACAGATCGTGCAAGCATTTAAAAAAGTAAAATGGATAGCTCCGGAAACTGATTCTATTGTCCCGATTGGCAAAGAACAGATAGAAAAATCTTTTATGAATATATTCAGTCCTGAAGTTCTTGCTGTGACAGAACGAAGCCCAAAAGTTTATAGAGGCGGCGTACCGTTTATGGTTGAAGCTGCAATTGCATATGGCGGCGGTATAGCAACAGCAGGAAAGAAAGGAGAAATAATGCGATTTGCAAACCGCGTGCCTTTGCCATTTGATGCTGGTGGATGTGCATTAACAGAAAGCGTGAAGAGCATAGAATGGGGCAGATACAATCTCAAGGATTTTGAAGAAGAGCCGATTGTCGTGCTTGTGAATTTAGTAAGCGTTCACGTGCCTTACACTGGCGCCGGCAAACAGGCAGTTGCACAAGAAGAAGATGTTATGGACGAGATAAAAAATGCAGTTATGGAAGCTGCCCGTGAAGTGCAAAGATACATTAGCGGAAAGAAAAAGGCGCACGAAATAGAGACAAAAAGAAAAGTTATTTCAAGATACATTGACCAACTTTCCAGCGATTTGAGCGATCTCGCAAGTATGAAAAACAAAAACGAACTTAAAAAGAAACTGGAAAAAATAATCGAGGAAAAGTATACTAAAGGCGGAGAAGGCGAGGATGAGAAAGAAGAAGTGCCCGAACATGAAGAAGAACGAATAAAAGAGGAAGATGAAGGAGAGTAATGAATTGGTTTACTAAGGTGCGGTTTTCTAATCAATACAGCCTCGTTTAATATCAACATAATTGACAACGCCACTGGGTTCTACAATACCAACCAAATAAGAAAATGGTGAGCCATTGGGTTTTTTGATAACACGGATTTTTATTTTATCGCCATGAATGCCCTCAATCTCTTGACCATCTCTTAGTGTCACACCTCTTTGAAAACCAAATGACACTGCTCCATCTCTATGCGCACATCTAGTTTCATTGGCTGCTAACTGTAAATCTGCAACAAGCGAATTTGTTGATAAATGTCCAATCAAAGGTGTTTTGTTACAACCAAATATCAAAGATGAAGCTATTAGTGGAGCAACGACAGTTCTCACTATTTTCTGTCCAAATATTAAATTTCGATTAGTCATAAATAGTCACCTTAATTATTTTACTCATTCCACATATTTAAACCTTTCGTTTTTAACACTTTTTACCTTATTTAGCGACTGAATAAACATTTATAAGTTTATGCTTTCATAAACATATATGTTGATGTTTATGTTACGAACCACTATTTTGCTGAGGGAGGACTTATATAACGCACTCGTCCGTGCATTCGGAAAACGGAATATATCAAAAGGAATAAACGAATACCTTTTAGAGCACATGTTTAAAGAGAGAAAAAATAAAAGCATGTTCGGCGCTGACCCGTGGTTAAAGAAAACGGATTTAAGCGATTTGAGGGATCACAGTGAGCATAACTTTTGATAGTTGGGCCTGGATAGAATATTTCAAAGGAGAAGCAAAAGGGAAAGGACCAAACTATTATATAGAAAGTCAAGAACAGATTTATACCCCCGCAGTATGCTTAATGGAAATTAAAGCTAAATATATACACGAAGGAAAACCTTACAAAGAGCGCTTGACATTTATTGAAGAACGAAGCAGTACAATAAATATTGATAAGGAGATATCATTGGAAGCTGCAACAATCAAAGCAAGCGAGGGTTTACCATCGCTAGATGCGCTTATTTACGCGTGCGCTAAAAAAGTCAAAACAAAACTATTGACAGGAGACCATCATTTTGAAGGAAAAACAAATGTTGAATTTTTAGGATAATGAATAAGGAATCTGGTGATATTTATGTCGGACAAAAACGCATCGCAAAAACTTGAAGAGCTTGGAAAAAAAATGGTCAAGGAAATAGAAAGCGGCAAAGAGGAAGGCCCAACCTTTGAAACAACGCTTCGTACAAAAAGCAATACTATCTACGATGAAGGCATTGGCTGCTTGCGCACTGGAGATAAAAAAGAACTTAGAAAGTTTTTGAGTGTTGCACAGGCACGCACGTTTATGCAAACTGTTGCAGTAGCGGCAAAAACAAAGAAAATTATTAAAGAGGATTTACACGCATCGATCAGAAGTTTATTTTATCAGCTGAAATTTACTTTAGGCGAAGACATTGATGAAGACATGTTCAGCGAGCAGAGCGAAAGTAATGCACTTGTAGAGGACTTAGAGGTTGCATTAGGCGTTAAGCGCGAAGACTTGCATCTCACAACTGAAAGAAAAGGCGTTGTCGCAGGCCCAATAACAATAAAAGATAAATTTGGCGGCGAAGAAAGCACTATTGATGGAACAGGAATGGGAAGATCCGGTTGGGGCATACCGAGCGATGTTGATAACGATATAGAATTTAAAACTACAGCAGATTTTGTACTTGTATGCGAGAAGGATGCAATGTGGCAAAGATTAAACGAGGATAAGTTTTGGAAAAAAGAAAACTGCTTATTGATTACGCCGAAAGGCCAGGCATCACGCGGAACGCGCCGCTTATTGCGCAAACTAGCTGATAAGAAATTACCAATTTATTGTTTTATGGATTGCGATGCATGGGGATGGTATATTTACTGGACAATTAAAACCGGAAGCATGAACCTTGCTTATCTTGGAAGAGATTTTGCTGTTCCAGAATCAAAATTCCTAGGAGTAACAATGGACGACATTGAAGAATTTAAATTTTTGCAGAAGCTAACGATAAGGGCAAAGGATGTAGATATCAAACGCGCTGAAGAAATGCTTGGTTATACTTGGATAAATCGACATAAAGAATGGGTAAGAAATTTAAAGCTCGTACTGAGCACAAAGAAGAAAATCGAACAAGATGCATTACAGGGCCAGAAGTTGACATTTGTCGGCGAGTATATAAATCAAAAGATACAAGGAAAAGAATGGCTACCTTAATTTTTTTGTTTTCAGCGCCTGGTTTTCGTTTTACTTATTTGGTTTAGAATACGCCATAAACAAAGTTAGGGGGCATGTAATTTTAAACATTTAGGGGGCAACGGCAGAAAACAAAAATTTTAGAACAAACCAATTAAGGTGGCGTTGTTCCAGTAGCGCTTCCTGTACCGGTGCCGCTAGTACTGCCTGTTGAAGTGCTTCTTCCTAATCCGGTTGGATCCTGCACAACTCCTTGCCCGCAAGCAGCATTCTGACAAACGCCAGGACTATTTTTTGTACCAACTAATGCCAAATATCTTCTAAGAACGCAACTCGCATAATCAATACCATGCGTAGTAGTTGAATCCGAAGCACAGAGATCTGTTTGGAATATGCATTTGCGCATGAATCTTACGAAATCCTGATGATGCAAACCATATGCTTCATCTTTGCAGGATGTTGGAACTAAACCAGTGTCTGGAGAATCCGGATTAATTCTTTCTAAACCTGGGCATGACCACTTTGAGTGACTTTCATCTTGTGGTGTGCATTCGCTCGGATCATGTGTTTTTGAATTTGCAAATTGAGTAATCCAGCTTTCAAATCCACCATTACCTGTGTTTCCGTTATACGATTGAAGCGCAAAATAATAACCTAGGAAAGTAACTTTATCAGAATCAACACTGCCATCGTCTTTTGTTGCGTTTAAGTCAACTGCATGTCTTTCAACAAGCGCTTTTCCAGAATCTAAATCCAATCTTAGTTCGCTAATTCCTGCGCAAATATTATGAGAAGGATTGAATGGATTGAATTTACCATCAATACCTCCACATTCTGCTGCCAAGGCGCGCATATTTATGTGCACGGTTTCGCTATTTCTTCTCGCACTTTGAACGCTTACTTCAGGAATAGCTGCATTAAGATCAGAATCATCCCCATCCCAAACGGGATCGCCACTTATCCAATAATTATATGGAGAAACTAATGTTTGCATTACACCAAAAGCACAATAACGCTCTTGTGGGCGACTATCAACATCACTAATAGGTGGAAATACTGGATGTAAACCAGCTGGACAAATATTGTCAGGGGGAGGAGGATCAGATATAGTATTATAACCAGCTGAATAACAACGTCGCCCGCTCGGAACATGAGAAGCAGCGCATTTTCCTGCGTCTGGATTAACAAAATTTTCGTCATTTCTTAATCCATCAGTTTCCTCCCATATGACAGCGCGCACAATCATCTGATCAATATCCAACGGATCTGCGTATGTAGATATCTGCGAATCCCAGCGAGAACACCAACTTGCATCTGCACCACCAATTCTAGGGCCAACATCAAATGGAAAGTCTGTTCCATTCTGATTTGCGCAAGGCTCGCAGGTAACTTTTAATGGCAAAGGTGCATCCATTGTCGGAACATCTGGAGTGC
>JAHFGR010000037.1 GCA_023247345.1 Microcaldota archaeon
TTTTCCATCTATTACAACTAATTAGTAGCCTCGCGAAACGGGGTGTCTTATCCTCTTTACCACTTTTGTTCTGTAATCATTTCCCATTCTTCAGCAATTCAAAAACTTTATTCCCAGCATACAGCTTGACATAGTTTTTAATAAAAGTCAAAAATGCCTTGGGCCTTTCTATAATTAGCTTGCCGTCACGCCATCTCGCACCAAAGCCCAAGCGCAAAAGAAGAACTTCGTCTGCTGGATTTGCCTTATCAATAAATACATATCCTTTATCATCTATGCCACCAACGCTGTCAAATATGCCAGCAAGATAGCTTGCAGCATATTCGTTCAAATATTTAAACCGCTCCAGCTGCTCGGACTCGATATCTTGAAAAAATTTTCTATATGCAGTATGATAAAAGTAAACCTTTTTTTCTTCTGCCAAGAGCTTATCAGAAGTAGTTAGTCCTTTTTCTAAAATCTCTTGCGAAAACAATTGCAGATGATCGGTGTTGCCACGAACACCCAGGCCTTCATATGCACGGCGCTTTCTCCAGAAACCAATTAAATAAGAAAGTTCTGGAGTAAGTTTGATTTTCATACAAAAAACACCAATTGGGTTTTCTATTCATAGAAATTATTTAGCTTTTTAGCTTCTCCTTTTCTGGTTTTGGTTCAAAGCTTTTAGTTGGAATAAAAATAGATCGTTTGCCTTTAATAAATTCTTCGATTTCTTCTGCTACGAGCTCGTCAAGTTGATTTGCGAACCAATTTGCAGCCTTTATAGAAACATATGAACGCTTAAATATGTCTGATACGTCCTTCTTTTCTGTATCTGTAAATGGATCTTTATCATCGGATATTCTGTGATTAGCGCGCTCGAGTAGGTCACTAAACTTCTTTATGTCCTGCTCGCTAGCTCCGCCTGCACTTAGCGCGGATAAGATACCTTTTGCAAGTATTGTATTTCTCTTTGCAGTTCGATCAAATAAGCGTTCTAATTTTCTTACATCTGATTTTGGTAATTTACCTGTCTTTGCAGCTGCTAGAACGCGCTTTGTAAATTCAGAAAAGCTTCCGATTAATTGCATGAGAATAGATTGGCGATATAGTTTATTAAATATTTGGGGTAAGTTGCTTACACTTCGGAACTTGCTAACTGAACGAACGCCACCCCACAACGATAGAACGGATAGTCGTTGAGGTCGACGAACCTCCTATTGTCGTCGAGGCAGTAGTCGCCGCGCCTGAGAAGGCCCAAATAAGCACCGTGGTTTCGGAATAAAAATCTTGAAATATTTGAATGGTTAACTTTTTCTCCAACTGGAATTCCATGTTCTGTTAAATGCCAACCATCTTCTTTAGCAAATCGTTCAATTTGATGAATTTTTTCATCGGCTACTTTTAGTTCGTATCCGTTATTTCCTAGTTCTGTTTGCCCGTTTGGCAAATCTCCAATTTTTCGTGGCGACGAAAAATGGACCACAAATCCAGAAGGATTTGTTGGTCTCGAACTTGCTACAAGTTCTCGATCAACTAACTCAAAGTCAGGATGTTCAACTACTAGTGCACAATTTATCTTTCCTCTGAATTGCTCTGGAAATATGAAAGTTATTCCTTCAAAAACAACTTTTTCGCCAAATGGCGCATTTGGTTTTTCATAAATAACTAATGTTCCTGTCCATACTGGGTAATTCTGTCTCAGGTATTGCTCATCTCGTGACCTTCGGTCACGATCCGTTTGCTCTGTGGAGCAAATCTCTCGACTTCTGTTGAAGTCTCGATCTCCCAAAGAGCTTCGCTCTTCAGGATCTTTAGTTTCTGTTAAAATTCTATCGTGAACATCGTTTGGGACAATAAGTCTTCCTTCTTGCTTGGCTAAAGCGAGCGCTTGGAAGAAATTTAGATCACGGTGGAATTCGATTACTTGTTTTACTTTTTCCGGATCCATTGATCTTAGCATTTGTCTTGCTTTTCTTGCTTGTTCTGCATATGATTGACCAGTAACGTCTGCTTGTCTAACTTCGTGAGGATCTTCTTTTTTGAATCTGCCAAAACGCCTATCGGCAGCTAGCGTAGTTGGCGCGTGGTGTGTTGCAATAGTTCTCATGTTAGAAAATTAGTATAAATGTGTTTATAAAACTACCTGCGAGAGAATTTAATAAATAAACAGATTAAACTAATTTTATGAAATACCAAGTTAATGTTAACCAAGTTAAGAAAATCCAAAGCAATATCTGGCAGATGATCGCTGGCACTTTTGCATTGCGCCGTGGCAAGCAGGGCGAACCGCTTCCAATTTTTGGACATTATGGTGGTGTATTTCGCGCTGGCAACGAGCAATTGGTCATTCATTGCGATGGTGTTGGTACAAAAGTTCTCGTAGCGCAACAGCTCGCGAAATATGATACTATCGGCATAGATGCAATTGCAATGAATGTAAATGACATTGTTTGTATGGGCGCTGAGCCATTAGTTGGCGTAGACTACCTTGCGCTGACAAAGGAAGATGACGCACTCGTAAGCGAAATAATGAAAGGGCTTGTGGTTGGCGCTGAGCAAAGCGATTGCGCGATTATAGGCGGTGAAACTGCGATTGTTCCTGACCTGCTAAAGAATGATAAAACATTTGACCTGACATTTACTGTTGTCGGCAGAATTGTGAATAAAGTAATTACTGGCGAAGCTATAGAAAAAGGGGACATGCTTATCGGTTTGGCTAGCAGCGGATTGCACAGCAATGGTTACACGCTCGCAAGAAAGACGCTTGATGCGAAAAAATGGGGAAATGAAATGCTTGAACCTACGCGTATTTATGTTAAACCAATGCTCGAAATACTAAAACAATACGAATTGCACGGTATTGCACACATAACTGGCGGCGGTTTCAGCAAGCTTACTAGATTAAATAAAGAAGTCGGATTCTCGCTTGACAGCATGCCGAAGATGCCAAGAATATTCGAAGAGATAAACAAATCCGTGAATGATGTGCGTGAAATGTATCGAACATTTAATTGCGGAATCGGGATGGTTTTAGTTGTAAAAAAAGAAGATGAAACTGCAATAAGCGCGCTTCTCAAAAAACAAGGTGTGCAAAGCTCTGTTATCGGTGAAATAACTGATAAAAAAGGCGTTCGGCTGGGAAAAGAAAACAAAAATTTAGAATTATCATAATTTAGGCAAACAACAATTTCAAATAAAAGAGCGGATTGACCAATCCTTTTTTCGCAGTTGTATTTGCAAGCATGCCGCTTAGTGTCTCGCGTACATGATCACTTCTTGCAGCTTTACCAACTACCCAGTTAAGCAGAAGTTTATTTTGCCCAAGTTTTTGTAGTTTGTAGGAAATGTCGAGTTCATAACTCAGCTCGGCACGAAGCGTGCGCTCGTATTCGCTAAGCACTGACTCGCTGAAATCACCAGCTTCAAACGCTTTGTTTATAATGCGCGCTGCTAGACGTGCAGAATACATCGCATTTCCAATACCCTCACCGCTGAATGGATCGATGAGCGAGGCCGAATCGCCAACAAGCACATACCCATTGCCAGCGCATTTTCTAATTTTCGACCCAAGCGGCAAATTCCAGCCTTTTATTTCCGAGCTCATTTTCGCATTTTTAAATCGCGGCGCAATGAGCGCATTGTTTGCGATGATATCGAACATTGCCTTTTGCAAATTAACCCGCCTTTTTTTCATATCTGCAGTTATCATTCCTACGCCTACATTTGCCTCGGTCTCGCTGATCGGGAATATCCAAAAATATCCTGGAATAAGCGAATCGACAAAATGGATCTCGATTGCAGGCTTCATGTCTTTCACGCCATCGTAGTACGCCCGAACAGCAACAACACTATGCTGCTCGTTCAACCCGCCGACACCGAGCTTGTTCGCAACAAAACCGTTTGCACCGTCTGCGCCTACGATTACTTTGGCATAAAACTCTTGCTCTTTGTTGCTAGAAAGATCTTTTCCTTTTACACCAACTACCTGCATTCCATCAAAAATAAGACTACTCGCCTGAAATTTCTCGATAGTGGTTATGTTTTTTATGGATCTCGCATGTTGAAAAAGAAGATTGTCATAAATAAAGCGCTTGCAAACATAGCCATAACTATGGCGATTTGGGTCTTTTGATTTGAATGGGATGTCTAGTACTGTACCGTTAGGCGAGCTTAAGATCACGCCGTGTGTTTTAAGAGGGTTTATGTTTTCGACATTAGTTTTTATTCCTAATTCTGCAAGAACTGACATACTCTTTCCAGATATCGCATCGCCGCATGGTTTATCACGCGGAAACTGTTCTTTTTCAAGAAGTAGAACTTTTTTATCGTATGTGCCTGCAAGTAATGAGGCAGTGGTTGAACCGCCTGGCCCGCCACCTATTACTATCACGTCGAAATTCATAGAATAACCATGTAGGTAAGCACTTATAAATTTCTCGGCCTCCTAATAAAACCGCATGCTTTTCTTATATGTACCAAGGAGGCGCTTTGTCTATTTTACTGATAGTCGCGCCGGCCGTTTAATATATTAATAGTAAACAAAATTAGAAAGAAAAAATTAAAAATCAGTGCTTTCTCAACACAACAAACAGATGATCTTTATCAAAAGGCTCTAATTCCATCTTTTCAAGAACCTCAAAATATTTGGCGAGTTTTGCGAGCTCGTTAGAAAAAACTTCGCTTGGTTTTTTTGTAACATCAATGCTTTGGCTTTTTATTGCAAGCATTGCAGTGCCTCCTGCAACTAGGAACGCCTTTGCATTTTTTATTAAAATTTCTGATTGGTCTGCTTGCGCAACATCCTGATATATGATGCTAACTTCACCAACCTCACTATATTTCTCCGGCCTTCCGGCATCAGCAAGTATTGGAATTATATTTTTTCTTTGTTCAGATAGCTTTAGCAGGTTTTTCATAGAATGCGGGGAGATTTCAACTGCGAAAATCTCGCCCTGCTCGCCAACTATATCGCTAACGTGCGAAACCGTGGTGCCGGTTGATGCGCCTAAGTAAAGAACTTTGGAACCTTTAGAAAACGGAAAATTTTGCAAACCTTTTTTTATTGCCGCCGCAAGCTTGCTACGAAACGGATCCCACATACGAAATTCTTGACCTTCTAGCTTGACTAAGCGCTCATCATAAACTTGCTTGCCATGCACGGCATTTATTGTTGCGAGTCTATTATCTACAAGATAAACTTCTGGAAAAATAGATTTCATAAAAAGAATAAGGAATGGAATAAATTAAATTATGTTCGATGCGGACGGACGCTTGGTTGTGTCAGGCACCCCTTTATTTATTTCAACGATGTGGACAACCAGGCCAGCAGCAGGGTCTGTGCATGCCTTTGCGCATTTTATCAAGTCCGACGGTTATGCGGCGATTTCTGGTTTCATCTTTCTTAGCAAATGTAACCCAACAGATCCACTCATTGCACGTGAGCGGCGTAATATCTGCCCATACATCCTTCACAATCGGGTCAGACTCGATTGCTTTGCGAAAATCCGCTGGCAATCTATGCACTGGACCAGTGGCAATAATTTTTCTCATATTTTTTTAATTAATATTTGATACTTATAAATTAAATTGATTAACCAACTTTTTGTGCTCCAGCTCTGCGCAATGGCGCTTCTGCTGCATGCGATGTAGGTGGTCTAACTGTATCTCCTCTGGCTCGAAGATCTCGTGCATCTATTGCGCTTCTTATCTTAGGAATTAGCTCGTCTGCAATGCGCGCTTGCGCTTCTTCTGTGCTTCCGCCAACATGGCACGATAACGAGACGTTCAGGCCTTGTCTTGCCAGTTGTGCGATTCTGCCCGCATTAAAATCTGCCTTTGATTTTTTTGGTTCGTTGGGGTGAACATCTATATGAACACCTGCTAACTTGCCACTTTCAATTGCATCACAAAGATCTTCCATGGCAATTAGCTCAGCGCGCGCGAAATTAATTAAATGCGCTCCGTTTTTCATTTTCGCAATTAGTACTGCGTTGATCATACCACGATTAGCTTCGGTTAATTTAGGGTGCAAAGAAATGACGTCGCTTTGCGCTAATAATTTTTCAAGATCTACTCTGCTAACTCCTGGAACCCCGTTACCAACTACAAAAGGATCGAAAGTAATAACATTAACTCCGAACGCACGCGCTTTTTCTGCAACTAAATGACCGATTCTTCCATAGCCTACTAAGCCAAGTGTTTTGCCAGTAAGTTCATTGCCAGTTAGTTTAAGCCACTTACCTTCAAGCATAGCGTGCATTTGCATAGGTAATTTTCTAAGCAAAGCGATCATTACACCAATTGTTGCTTCTGCAACAGAATTAGCGCTTGCTGCCGGCGCGTTTATTATTTCTATTCCGCGACGTGCGCATTCTTCGCTATCAATTCCATCCAAGCCATTGCCATATCTCGCTACCAGAAATAGCTTTGGCGCTTTATCAAGAAGTTCCTTTGTGGCTTTTGTTGCGCTTCGAACAATAAGTACATCAGCGATAGTCAGCTCTTGTTCAAAACTAACGCCCGGATCTTTTGCATAAACAACAGTCTGATCTGGAAAAGAAACTCTTATTTGATGCAATGGTTCTTGGCCTAACTCGTCAGCAATAAGAATTTTCATAATTACCTCACCCAATCTGATCTGCCTAGTGAAGTTTATGGGTATTTAAATTTAAAAATATGCGTAATTAAGGATAAAAACTAGAGACAAAAATTAGTTAACTCGGTTACTATATCGTAAATAGTAACATATTAAACTATTAGCTTCTTAATAAACTGGGAGGTAACTTGCGATTGAAAATCGCCACACTTATTTTATTATTCCTTTTGTGCCAGATTGCAAACTCTTTTGCAAATTTTCCAAGACTTTGGCAAGATGATTTATGGATTGTGAATAACGGGAATGTATTCAATATAAATCTTAGAGATATTTGGTTTCCGGGACTTTTTAATAAACCACTCGAGAATCTTCAACTGGAAAAAATGCAAAATCTTGGTGACGAAGAATTTAAAGCTCTAGTTTCAAAGGCCATAAAAAATAAAGAAGAGGCTTTTACCGCAGGTAAAAAATGTTCTGAGATTTATGCGGATATTGAAAAAAATCCGCCGAGTAAAATCAAGGCTATTATTAATCAAACTGCTGGCGGGATATGGCAGGGCACAAAAACAGGAACTGGATTGGGCATACTTTTTGGTGTGTTAAGCGGTACTGGAATACCTGGCACAGTCATAAGTGCTGCAGCTGGCGGAGTATTTGGCGGGGCGCTAGGCGGCATAGACAGTTTTATTGAAGCGCTGTTCTCGAATACGCAGGATCATAGAATAAATGAACTCGCGAATGCTTGCTCTGATTACGGGAAAAAATGGCAAAAAACAATGGATGCTGCCATAGACGCGCTTGATCATACATTTAAGGAATTGGATAACCGATGGGATAAAACTGCAAACGCATATAGAAAATTAATTTACGCGGGAATTTGCGATAACGATTACTATTCTTATGGCAGAGAAGCCTGTAGCAGCATTAATGACGTATTTGAAATAGAAAAGGACGGAATTAGCGGAAGATATGGAACTTATTCTTCAGAAATAATAGACATGCGACAGCAGCTAGAAGACAAAATATCAATGCAACTGCCGGATACTGGCGTTTATTACGAACTGGTTAGTGCGATCTGGAAAAGCGGCGGATCAATAAACGAAGCTGACAGCACAAAAACACTCTCAGAAAGGACATTACAAAACGCTTCTGGTGAGATCGAATTTTTAGCTGGAACGTTAGACAGCAAAAAACGTATTGTAGATGAAAAAATTAAAGAAATAGAAAAACAAAAACCAGAAAAAATAACTGAGAGTAGTTTGATAACCGAATCGATCAACAATGAGAAACAGGAAAGCATCAAAAACTCCTTCCTGGAGATAAAAAACAGGGTTACAAAAGCAACGGAAAATGAAAAAGATGCCAGAATTACATATTCGAAGAAAGAACAAAAATATATTAAAAATTCTATGTTATTGTACAAAAACGCAATTAATATTTATGAAAACGCCGAGTACGCTGCTGATTCAATAAGTCAAAACATTGAAGGCGTAACAGAGGAAAAAAGAAATGAGGCTTTGCTTGCATTAAAAGAATTCCAGGCAGTTACAGATAATAAGTTTGCTCCGGAAGAAGCCAAAAACAATTATCAAAAGGCTAATGAACTATTTGCAGCAGGAGATAAAACAGAAATTTTAGGGGATAAATTCGAAAACTACGAAAATGCGGCTACATACGCAAGATTTGCAAAAAATATATTTGAGAATAAGCCTTTGGAACAAATAGCCAGTATCAAAGCCAGTATAAAAAATGTAAAGATCCTGATCCAAAATGCGCAAAAAGATTCAGTGGATGTTGAATTTGAAAACCAAGAGATTGCGTTGTTAGAAAAATACGAAGCACCATGGGTTCTTGAAAATTTAAAAAATATAAAGGATGATGTGATTGCAAAGGCTAAAAATATTTATGGATCCTTGGAAAATAAAAGATCAGACTTACTGAAGGAGATAGAACTTGGCAAGGATACAACTGCAGACCTAAAGACAACAATGTTAAAAAGCGAGCAAGACGCCTTTTATGGTGATGGAAAAATAGATTATCAAAAAGCGATTGGAAAATTAAACGATATAGCAAAAGAATACAACGAAATTGAAAACGAACTAGCCAAATCAAGGGACGAAATTGTCAAAAACGCGTTAATAAAGAGCAACTGGTTTTATTTTGATTCGGTACAACTTGACAAACCTACAGAAATAGAAATGAATTTTATAGTTGATAATGAACTGGGCTATGGCACTGGTGGCGTAGCGATAGAATTTGATTTTCCATACGACATAGAAATTCTTAAGTCAGATATAACAAGCGGCACGGAAAACATAGTTGATATTGCTAAGAAGAACGATAAAATAAAGATATTCTTTAGGAAAATTGATCCGTATTCCAGCTATGAAATAAAGATAAAGAAGTTGGAATTGATTGCAAAAACAACTGACAGGGAGCTTAATGCCATAGGGGTTAACGGCAATGCAGAAATAGATGAAAAAACTTGGTTTGATTTAAAAGTTGATAGCGCTATATCGCTAGATAAAGAGGTAAAAATCGATGGTTTAGAGTATCACGGGACAGTACTAGGTAAAGGAAAGCATGAATTAAAAGGAAGTTATGAGATACCTGGCGCATACGATATAAGAACTGATAAATACCAGGCAAATAAAATAGGACTAAAAACAAAAATAGAATATGATTATAGTATAAATTCAACGATTGACCTACAAAAAATTACGGTATATGACTATTTGAATAATGAAAAAATAAGCGATCTTGATATAGTATCGTTAAGCGGAGAGACAGTAAGCAATATACGAAAGCTGTCTAATGGCTTAGTATTGTTCGATCTAAATGGAATAAAAACAGGGCGTGAAGAAATAGTAAGAGTAATCTACAATGTTGAAGATCTTTCTAATTATGCAAACGAGAAGATCGCACTTCTTGAATCTTATAATCTAAGTGAGAATAATAAAAAACTTTTTGAAGAGGCAAAGCAAAAAATCGCAATGAATGATAGCGAAGAGGCTATGAAAAAGATAACAGAGTTGGAAAAAACAATAGAAAAAGAAAAATTAGAAAATAGGAATTTGGAGAAACGGTATCTGGGTTTATAT
>JAHFGR010000038.1 GCA_023247345.1 Microcaldota archaeon
AAATGTTATTATAGCTCTACTTATCTTATTTTTTGTTTTTATTTTTCACTGGTTATTCTACGCGTCATTTGTATCTGCAGCCGCATATGATTTCGGAATAAAAGAATCGATTAAAAAGTGTTTTAAGTTTATAAAATCAAGACACATTTTTGCTTTGCTATTTTACTTTATTTATTCAGTAGTTTGGCTCACTCAATTTATCCCGGTTATTAATCTCATAACATTTTTTGTTACTTTCCCAATATGTTATTCAGCTATGATAATCTACTTACAAAAAACAATTGGAGGGGCGTCATACACATCACCTTCTCTTTCTATCTCTCCTTCTTCAGTAGCAACAGAACCAAACGCTCCAACAACTTCCCCTCCTTCGCAGGTCCCTAAATTTAAGAAAAAACCAAAACAGGAAATAAAGCAAACAGAAAGTGAACAAGACGACTACGACGAGTAAGCTGATACAAATCTATTCCAGGTAAGTTCTTAAATCTTTTTTGGCATATATACCTACTACTTTTAATTATTGATGGTGATCAAATGAAACGTGTTTATGAATGTGATTTATCAAAAAAGAAAGATCTTTTGAAAATTCTTGAAGCTGATAAATTTGCTGAAGATAGTTTTGAGCGTATTGGTTATAAGCTTCGTGAAGGTGCAAGCCTTGGGGAAGACAAATCAAAGCTTTATGTCTATGTTTCGTCTTCTGAAGATAACGTAAAAAAGGCCGATGAGAAAATTAAGTCTGTTGCAAATGTACTGCAAGGTGAGAAAGAGAAAAAAGTGCTAGATAAAATTGCAGCAGAGGACGAGGGTGCAGAAACTGGTTTCGGGAGTATGTTCGGCTAGGCTGAACAGGTTGTGACCGAAGGTTGCAGGATGTTCGGCTAGGCATCTAAAGTCTTTTATTCTTTAACTACTTTTATCTATTCATGGGCGATCCTGAAGAACCTGAAACATCTTCTCAAAACGAAGAAAAAAAATCTATCGCATCACGTGGTGTGCCAGCGAGTGAATCCCTATATTTTCCAAGATTTGACAGCGAAGAACTGCGCAGTTTTCAGGATAAAGAAGAAAATGCAACTCGTAATCTGTGGTCACTCGAAGAGCTTACTAATTTTGTATTTTCAAAGAAATATCAGGCCAAATATTATGAAACTGCATTGGGTTTTTTGAAACTGTTAGCTGAAAAAACTTATATAGCTGGTGATGATATCTCAAATTACATAAGATCGAACAATATTTCAAAGGCAACGTTCTACAATCGAGTACTGCCGCGTTTGCGAAGAGTTGGAATGATAAAAATAGAACGGGATACTATTGTAGCCTTAGAAAGTAAACGCAAGTTCAGGCCAATGCGCATTTCATTTAGCAAAACATTTGGAAATTATCTATTAAAAATAGCTGATTCTTGGCTTGCTGCAGTGGATGATGTTAGGAGTAGAAAGAAAGAGTGAATTATTTTCATTTTTTCTTCCCTTTCTTATCCTTGCTTCTGTTTTCCTTTGCTTTTTGTTTCTTCCTTTCCTTTCTGCCGCGAACATCCTCGCTTAATCTATCGCGCTCTTTTTCTTTTTCTTCAACTGTTTTCTTTACTTTATCTGCTTTTTGCTTTGCCTTTTTGACAACCGGCTCAAAATCTTCTAGAGATGCAGATTCTTTATGAAGTTTTTTTATCATTCCCTTACTTTCCAATATCAGTTCATTCAGTCTCTTCTTTGCCTCAACTATTCTGTCTTCGATTCCTCGCTCTTCTGCTGTCGCGTATTCAAGCTCGGTTTCATACATGTTTGTTAAACCTTCTAGTTCTTTCAAATATTTTCTTATGTACTCGCCTTCTGCAGATTCTCTCATTCTGTCTAATTCTTCTTCGCTATTTTTAACATATTGCTCAACTTCCCCGATTTTATTTTCGTAATCGCTTACATATTCCATTATCCATTGTTCTATTTTTCTAATCTCAGATAACTCGCCTTCTAGCGCTTCTAATTCTTCCTCTTTCCTCTCAACTGAGACGCGAATGCGATTTGTTAATTCACTTATTTCTACTTTTGTTTCCGTGGCGTCTTCTAATTTATTTAGCATCTCTCTCATAGATTCATTGAGCTGTTCTATCGTATTTTCTGTTTCTTCTAGCGTTATTTTTATGCTGTCAATTTTTTGGTTCATACTACTGCCAATGTTTTCTAATTCGCTCACTTTGTCTTTTTCTCTTTCAACAATTTCCTTACCCTCTTGTATCTTGCTGTTTATCTGTTCTTCTGATTTCTTTATCTGTTCTAAGAATTGATTTACCTTATCCTTTGTTCCCTTTATTATTGAGCGTCCTTCTTTTTCCATTCTTTCCATTGTTTTATGAAGTTTTTCAACCTCGTCAACTTTGTCTGGTAGTTCCAATACCCTTTCTTTAAGCTCTAGAATACGTCCTTCCTTTTCTAATACTTTTTCTGTTATCGCAGCCATGTCTCCTTCTACTTTATTCTCTAAAGTCATGTATCTATTTCTGTAGAGTTTTTCTTTTTCTTGTTTTAATCCTTCTATTTCTGCTTTTTGCCTGGTTATATCGTCTAGATAACTATTCACTAACTCTTTTATTTTCTTCTTTTCTGCTGTTTCTTTTGGTCTAATATATCTTACTCTTTCTGCCAATTCCTCAAAATTAATTGTTTTTTTATTTTCCAGTTCGACCTCTTGTTCTCTCTTGTCTGTGTATTCTTCTATTGAATTTTCTATCAAATGTTCTGTTTCTTCCTGCCTTGTCTCTGTGTCTTCTTGTTCGGATTTTTCACTTTGCTCCATTTTTTCAATAATTTTATCTTTAATATCTTCTATTGGTTTACCTAGTTCTTTTTTTTCTAATAATGTTATTTTTTCTACTTCTTTGGGTTCTTCTTGTTCAATTTTTGGTACTTCTGTTTTAAATGGAGAAGTATATTTTTCTTCTACTACTTCATATTCTCTTTCTTCCTCCTCCTTATCAGTGGGAATTACACCCAACCAAGCAACAAAAGTGTTTGTTAAGTTATATTCTATTTTTATATAACCCTCATCTTCCAGAACTCGAATCCATTTATCTATTATTCTTCTATTTATTCCTGTTTCTTTTTCCAAATCCGAAACATTAATTCTTTTATTATTAGAAATGGCTCTAATCAATTTATCGATATCTGTACTAATAAGTGCATCATCAACGCTAACTCTGTCCTCCCCACTCATCATATCCCCCTCTAATTATTAGCTCTATAAAAACTATAAATATCTATGTAATATTGGGTTTAAAAAGATATCTTAACACCAATAAACACATGAAAAAGCTTAGATCATGTCTAGCTGGAGATTTTTTTATCGCATTTTAATTCCAGACCAGCTGGATTTAATGCCAGTTCTTCTGTTGTCTCAGATTTTGTTCTTGTGTTATTGGCATCTTACACTGGCAGTTTTGAAAAAGCGTGGGGGTTACGTCCATACGCATGAGGAAGTAGAAACAGGGATTGCAGCAATCTTTACTAATGAAAATATGTCGAGAGCAATTTTTTTTGAAGAACTGTCGCTCAACTAACTGCTAACCTGCCTTTCCGTCTTTCTTAATTATTTTGAAAGTACCGGATAATTTTCTTCTTGCGCGGTTCAATGCAGTTTTAATCAATTCTTCGTATTGCTTATAAGTATGGACAGTAAACAATGCTTTTCCTGCATCTACTCTTGCCGCTTTGTCTGTTGGTCTTCCAAAGCTTTGTCGCATTCCTTTCTGTAGACGGTCAGCGCCCGCACCAGCGATCATTTTGTTTTCGCGAATCACGTGGTGTGGAAAAACTCGGACAATAAAGTAGTAGCCTGTTGGTATACTTTTTTCTAAAAGTTTATTTGCGGTTTGTCTTGCACTTTCAATCGTGTTGTCTCTTAATATGACGTCGCCTTGAGCTTCAAGGTCTAAAAATAAATCGTAATCTTCTTTTCTTACTCCCATCCTGAATTGTTGTAAATCTTGATGGGGCATAGCCTTTATGTATGATTTTCTCGGCTTGCTTCTTGAATATCTCGTCCATGCGACTTTATTAATATCCCTAATTGCTCTTGCAGGTCTAATTCCCATCGACTTCTACCATCCTTATGCTCAGCATAATGTTTTTCTTGGATAAGGCGTGAGACTCCGTCCGTACTTTCAGTACGTCCACCTCCCGCCAGTCATTTAATGTTTTCTAATAACCATGTTTTGGGCTGAAGCCCTTTTAATATTATTAGAATTATATAAGATTATAAAAGGGCTTCAATTAAAAAAGGTTTAGTTTTCATTTCTTGGTATGCAAATTAAGGAATTTATCGCTGAATTTATTGGAACATTTGCTCTTGTTTTTATTGGCGCAGGTGCTGTCTTAGTAAATGGTTTAACTAACGGCGGAGTTGCCCTAGTTGGAATAGCGCTAGCGCACGGTTTAGTTTTAATGACGATGATCTACTCTTTAGCGCATATAAGTGGAGCACATTTTAATCCTGCAGTTACAATTGCAATGCTCGCAAATAAGCGAATACAACTATCAAACGCGCTTTCATATATCGTTGCACAATTACTCGGTGCAAGTGTTGCTGGTTTACTTTTACTTTGGCTGTACCCTTCTGCGAACGGTGAGCAACTTTATGGTTTCCCAATTAATTTAAGTTTTGGATTTGGTATTCTACTCGAAGCGGTCCTAACCTTCTTTTTAGTTTTAACAATTTATGGTGTTGCAGTAAATAAGCAGGTGCAGTCTGGAATATTTGGTTTGGCAATTGGTTCAGTATTAATATATGACATATTAATGGGAGGTACACAAACAGGCGCAGCAATGAATCCTGCTCGTGCTTTTGGTCCAGCATTAGCAAGTGGAATTTGGAGTCCCCAGATTATATACTGGGTAGGGCCGGTTGTTGGCGCGCTAGTAGCAAGTTTTGTTTACGAATATCTATTCTTAAGAGAAGAGAAGTCGAAGAGGAAATAGTCTGCATAAAATTTATTTTAATTTTTTATCCGCGGCATTCCACAAATATTCGAAATGTTCGCGATATGTTTGTGCTAATCGTTCATTTTCAATTATTATCGTTGTTATCGGAGTTCCCCAGATAATAAACGCTACTTTATTACCGTAAATTATAGTGTTCACTGGATTCATTTCCTTTGTATCCAAAAATCGGTAAGTAGTTACTTCATTATCAAACATAAAAACTCCTTTTTTCTTGTTTGTTATCACTCGCTCCTTTATGCCCCTCTCTTTTAACATCTTGAAATACTGTGGCATAAATATTGGCAAGGCTTCATTATATTTTGCATCATCCAAACCAGATATCAGGTTTTCTTTATGTGGAGTTTCATAAGTATCTTTTAAGCGAAGTTTTAATCCTTCAACCCCTATGAGCACTTGCACGTTTGTATCTTCCTTCGAAATATTATGTAATGAATTGAGTTGATTCATATTAGCTTCAAGCAATTCAATATCTTTCTTTACGTCTTCCTCTTGTTCTTTTAGATAATCCATTATCTTTGAAGGTGGAGCAGCAGAGAAGATTTTCTTCTTTCCTTTTTGCACATGGCTTACTAACCCCTTCTTAGCAAGCGTTTCTATCTTGTCATAAACGTGTGGTCTGTAAATCCCTGTTTTCTGTGCGATCTCATAAGCAGAGAGCGGCCCGAGCCGCAGCAGTGCTAGATAAACCCCGCACTCATTTTCGCTTAAGCCTATTCTTGCTAGCAATTCCTTCTCATTCATAAGCCTATTCTATATTGAAACATTTATAGTCGTTTGTACTACAGACGACAGTTATTTATATATAAGAACTGTTGTATTAGTTTGTGATTAAAAATGATACTCGCTCAAAGAACAACTTTATTATCCAGAAAAGAGGCGGAACTTTGCAAGATACTTGCTGACTCTTTAATTCATCCAGATAGAAACCCTGTTGCTAAGGTAACTAGCGGGGAAGGAATTGTAACTATCTTGGCTAATTATAGATACTTTCCATTTGAGATAGTCGGTATCCTTACAAGAGCCCGTTCTACGTTATCATGGATGTTACCAGTTCATCGTGTGCTAACAGATAATATTGAAGAAGAACTTGGAAGCTTGAAACGTGTACCTAGCGACCTTGCTCAGTTTGCCATGAACGTAGGATTTTTTCCTCCTCACCACGACATTTTAGTGTGTGGTGTGCATAAAGTATTTGGGCTAGATCTAACTAGCCATGAACCAGACGTTTCCACTCTAAGATTTTTGAATAGACTATGGTCTTGTTTTTTTGGTCCCTCACCAATCGAGGTTGCGGGATCAACTTATGCATTGGAGAGTAGCGCAGTTCCTGAATTAGAAGTTATCAAAATTCTTTTGCAACGTTTACATACATTAAAAGGTGTTGAAATTCCTTTTGAAGGTTCTATTTTAGATAAATTTTTAAGCATGCATTTAGATGTTGTTGAACTTGCCCACTGCGATGATCTATTAAATGTATTCGACGATTATATTAAAACAAATGCTGATCTGAAAAAGTTTGAGCATGGTTTTAATAAAGTAATAAAATTAATGGAGCAATGGTGGGGCGAGCTTGCGATATTAGCTAAGTGACACCATTCAATTTTTTCAATGTCATTGTCTTTTCTTTATTTTATTCAATTCTCTTGCTTAACTCTTTCTCGCAAAAATTCAATCGAACTCATATAACTCGATAATACATAAAATAAAACATCTTAAAGTTTGTTGATTCAATGTATCTGTGTCCAACAGTATAATTTTATATTAAATAATAGCCAAAAATTAGACTATCGCCGTAAAACTAACTACTGTATTTATAAGCATTTTGTTTCTTTTTCCTTTAATTCGGGCATCCTCCCGATAAAAAAAGATAGCTAGAAGCTCCAAGATGAGTTTCAGCCAAAAGGCCACAGCTATCAGGGTGATGTGAATGGGTGAATCAAAATTAGGAGAAATATTGTTTCTAGTAGGTGTCTTGCTAGCCTTAGTCGTAGGCCTTTTGGCAGGAAGCGTTGAAGTAGTTAAGAACAATCAAGCAGGCATTTATGCAGTGCTTGCATTATTGGGTCTTTTAGTTGGATTTATGAACATAAGTCCAAAAGAATCATTGGGATTCTTAGTAGCTGCAATTGCATTGTTAGGTGTTCAGAGCGTTAATGCTTCATTGAACTACTTGTACACAGGCCCATTGGAAGGTGCAAAGGATGTACTTTCCGGATTCTTAACTGCAGTTGGTGTATTCGTTGCTCCAGCAGCATTGGTTGTTGCTTTAATATCAGTATACCAAATGGCAGCAGGACAAGAAGAAGGAATGGGTATTGAATTAAACATGCCACCAGCAATGAAAGGTGGAAGAAGAAAGTAAATTCTTTCTTATTTTTTTTCTTTTTTATTTTCTAATTTTATTTCAGTTCTATTTCTATTACATTCCTCTTGTTTTAGTTTTTCAAATACCTTTATAATTCTTTTTTACTAATTCTGAACTAAGTAAATTGCTAATTAATGGTGAAACTATGGCTATTCAAAATGATGAGTTTGGACCAGAGCGAGTTATTGAGGTTTATGATCAACGTACTGGCATGTGGGGTGTGCTTGTTATTGATAATACTGCACGCGGACCTGGCAAGGGTGGTATAAGATTCGTGTCCGATGTTAACAGGGAAGAAGTTTTTGCCTTAGCGCGCGCAATGACTTGGAAGAATGCATTGGCAGACATTCCTTTTGGAGGAGCAAAAGCTGGCATTCGAGGCGATCCGAAAACTGTAAATAAAGAAGCGTTCATGCGTGCTTTTGCACGCAGGATAAAACCATTTGTTCCAGAATTTTACATTGCGGGTCCTGACATGAATACAACCGAACGTGAGATGGCAATAGTTGCAGATGAGATTGGTACTCCGCTTGCTTCAACTGGTAAGCCGTCTAGCATTGGTGGTTTACCGCACGAGCTCGGCAGCACTGGTTTCGGGGTTTTTTGTTCCACTTTAGTTGGCGCCGGTTTTCTCAATCTCGATATAAATAAAATTTCTGTTGCAATAGAAGGGTTTGGAAATGTTGGTACCTTCACAATGAAATATTTAACTGAAAAAGAAATAAATGTAGTAGCTGTAAGCGATTCAAAGGGCACGGTATACAATGAAAAAGGCCTGGATTTCGAGCAGCTGTTGGATACGAAAGTTAAGAAAGGAACAGTAACTGCTTACAAGGATGGGAAAGTTCTTTCAGCAGAAGACTTATTCAAGCTTAAGGTAGATGTTTTAATCCCTGGCGCTCGGCCAAATGTTATTCATTCGAAAAATGTTAATGATGTTAAAGCGCAAATAATTGTCGAAGCTGCGAACATTCCGATGGAATACGAAACAGAAAAGGTTTTAATGAAAAAAGGCAAGCTGGTCATTCCTGATTTTGTTGCTAATGCTGGTGGTGTTATAAGCAGTTATTGCGAATGGCGTGGCTACAGCGAAAAAGAAATGTTCAAAATCGTTGAAGAAAAAATAGTGCGCAACACGCAGTTGGTTTTAGACAAAACTGTTTCAAATGATACTCGTGCTGCTGCATTGCAGATTGCTAAGGAGCGAGTGATTGATGCGATGGAGAAAAGAGGGTGGCGAAGCAAATGACTCTTTTCGACAGATTTGTCGCTTGCGACAAACAGATGGATAAGCGCGGTTGGCGCGCTTAGACAGATTTGTCCGACAAGGCAAACAGATGGATAAGCGAGGTTGGAGACGATGAGATTTTTTTCTTTTTATTTTTTAAATCCTTTAGTCTATCTATCTGTTTTTCTCTGCAATTAGAACTCCTTGGTGAAATATTTTTCCGCCAAAACGTTTTGGCCCCAACTCTCCGTATTCTCCTTCTAGATGAATTTCCCCGCCTTTCATGTTACAGCCGACAAGCCCTTGAACATTTCCTTCAATGACTATTTTTCCATTTTCTATGTCTGATCCCAAGAATCCTTTTGTATTTCCTTTTACTATAAGTGTACCGCCAAACATATCTGTGCCAGCCCATTCCTCAGTATTGCCAATTATAACTAGTAATCCACCATACATAACCCTGCCTGTCCAGCCACCTGCGTTTCCCTTAACAATTATCCTCCCGCTTTTCATGCATAACCCAATAAAGTCGCCAATGTCTCCTTCAACAGTTATATTTTTTGTATTTTGAAATCCCAGTTCATTAATTCTAATTCCACTCTTAGTGTGGATTACATAATCTGTATCCTTTCCATTATTTATTAAAGCACTTAAGAACAGACCTCCTTTTTTTGAAAAACGTTTCTCTTCCTGAAATTGGGTTAAGACCATACTAAAATTTTCAACATCTTTTGCAGTATAATCTAAGTTTTTTATTAATTTGCTGGCTATAAGCATAATGCGCTCTGGGCTATTTTCATAAGAATTGTTTTCGTTCCATGTAAATTTTACCCAAGCTGCCTTAATTTGTGCAAGCGCTTCGTTTTCTTTTACATCTGTAGTTCGAACAGATTGTTTTGGTTCTTTTTTATATCTGCCAAAATCGATAGCCATTGCTGTTCTTCCAATCCTTGGCAATTGTTGAGCACTAATCATGATCTTCCCTTGTGTAAATTAATTTTCC
>JAHFGR010000039.1 GCA_023247345.1 Microcaldota archaeon
CAAATTCTCGTAATATATCCTTGTCCTGCCTTTTTTAAAATCAAAAGTTATTCTAATATCGCCATTGATCGCGTCATATTCTTTTCCTGTTTTGTTTGCGAGCTCGGACGAAATTTTCTTGTTAAGAATAGTTTTAAGACTCTCTGCTTTTTTGATTCGCTTGTCCCAGAGTTCTTCTTCTTTAATAAACCATTCATCTGGCATGCGCGTCGCAATTGCAAAGCTGTTGCATTGTTCATTTACTATTTGCTCGCTTGCCTGCTGTAATAATTGTTCTAGTCCTTCAAGCAAGTTATTGCATAAAAAGCAATCACCAACAGAGTAATCATTATTATTGGCTGAATTGCAAATAGCACATAAATTAGTCATAATTTCACCAGCCATAAGTTATAAGCAGCAGGCTTCCTGCCTAAGGCATAATGCTTAAATCTCAATATGTCTCTCACTCGGTAAAGCGTTCTTTATTCTATATCCATCCAAAATGAGTGAAGCGCGTCTAACCTTACCTTTTAAGTCAGTATCAGAAATGGGTTTTTCAGCTATTACATCTACATAAAGACCGAAATCGGCGAGTGTAGAAGATCCATTTGATACCATTTGCCTTAGCACATCGACAACCAATTGTTTGCCTTTTTCGTCGCTGCCCCAAACGCTTAATGCGAGCGAAACTTGATTTATAAAATGAGTTTTGTCACTCTCGTTCATGGTTTTCCATCGCTCAACTATGCGCGATTTTGTTTCACCATCAACATTTTCAAATACGTCCATTAAATCACGACCATATTATTATACTCTAACCCCACGCAAGCCTTTCCGGTTCATCATGCCTTGCTGCTTCATCCAAAGCATGCTTTAAATTAAGAGCAAGCCTTATGGCGGCAGGGGTAACAGTTAAATCTATTTTTTCTTTTTTAACTACCATTGAGCCCTGTTTATGTTCCCTTTCTTTTCTCTCGCCAATTGCAAGTAGTTCATCCATAGACGCCTTTGTTGGCTTTCTTCCATGTTCTATAAGTTCAGCGATTCTGGCCCAAATTGTTTTTTCGTCCTCGTCTTTTCTTTCTTCTCTTCTTACTTGCTTTGGAGTTACCATAACTATCAGTTTTATATTATAGTGAATATTTTATAAATCCGCAGATTTCCACTGGTCCAGTAATCCGAAACATATTTTATAAATAAAGCGTTCGAGTGCTTCAATTCGATAGATTTTCCTTTCTCGAGCGAACTTTTCGAGTTTTTTGTTTTTTATTTAACTCGCTCGAGTTCGAAAATCGATTAATTTTTTAATCACTTATACAAAATCCCCCAAACCCTTTTGTTTGCCGCCTACCTTTAGATCATATTCCTCATAGCCCAATTCCTTAAGTATCTTCATAACAGCAGGTAAAACCTGGTTGTTGATATAATAATCAGCATCATAATCCTTTGCGAATTCTAAAGGATGCGCTTTTTCAGAAACGCTCTTGCCGCTTTTTGTCACTACGTAAGATATAACGCTCCCTTTTTCTACAGGTATGCCCTGAGCTATCATTTTTTTAGCAGCGCTAAGCTCCGGGCTGGCAACATCGTAATCTCTCGTATCCTTACTAAGTTGCGTCATTATTGCAAGCTCTTCTAGCGGCACGTTGCCTTCTCGCAGACGTTGGATAGTTTTTCTTACTATAGCAACAGCCTTTTCTTTACTGCCTTCCCGTAGAATTGCCTCGAGTACCTGCAATTGTGTTTTCTTGGCTATATCGCTCCAATCACGCCTAACGAGCTCAAAGCCGCGGATTTTTATCCTACCATCCTCGCCCAGCATTGCATATTTTTTCTTTGCACCGCGTTCTTCCTTGCCCTTTTTACCTACAAAAACGCCCCGAGTGAAAAATCCTTCAAGTTCGAGCTCCATCTTTTCCGGGAGTTTTTTATTTATGTTTTCGAGAAAATCAACAACATCCTGCTTGTTTTTATAAATTAGAAAAATCGAATCAGTATCTCCATAAAGTACTCTAAACCCTGCATTTTCTGCAGCATCAATTGTTTCTTGTATGTGCTTTCTCCCCCAAGCGGTTGTGCTTTCTGCGCATTCTCGTGAGTACCAGCGCGCACGCGGGTATCCTAGATAGCCATAGATGCTATTTGTTAAAATTTTAATCGCGTGAGACCTTGCAGTCAATATTTTGTATTTTTCCTCGTTTTTATCAGTTTTTTTAATCTCCTGTTTTATCTTTAATCGGTAATCTAACAACCAGTCTACGACCGATGGTATTAAACCTAACGGTCCTTTACTGAACTTCGCGCCAGTTGGAGAAACAAAACACTCGCGCCCATTAATATTTTCATCATTATCCTTATCCTTTTCAACTGTGTATGGGTCAATATTATAAGAAACAATTATAGTCGGATACAATCCTCTAAAGTCCATAACTGCTATGTTATCATAAATTCCTGGCTCTGGAATTTTTACATATGCGCCTTCAATAGGATTCGCCATTCTTTCCTTTACCGAGCTATCGGACGGCCTGGAAGGCGATATCATATTTTTTCCAGTAGCCTCGTACATAAGAAGATTTTCAACTAGTTGACCGCTAGTCGAAAGCGCAACATCAAACAATGGCATTTTTGATACTTTACTCAGTTCTACTTGCAATGGCAAGAAATGGTCACCGAGTTCTTTTGTTATCTGTGCATCAACCAAAGAATATTCTGCAAGTTGATCGATCTTGCCAGCATCCCAGAACTGCCAGATATCCTGCATTTTTATATCTAGTTTCTTTTTACCTATCACTTCTTCAGCCACTCGCTTCAATGTGAATTCCTGCGCCTTTACAAGGCCGATAAAACCAAAAAAGCGAACTGCAGGATAAATATCTATGTGTATTCTTCCATCAACACGCATCCCGTTTACCATACCCTTTCTAATTTTTTTCAATATTTTAGTTCTACCAATGCGCAAATTCGCTCCTAATGCGTTTGCTCTTCTTTCCAAATAAGGGAGATCGAAATTACTCGAGTTATAGCCGAAAACTACATCCGGATTTTCCTGCGTCATTATCTCCGAAAACTTCTCCAGCATATCTTTTTCATTTTGAACCAATTTTACAAATTCTCCCTGCGCTTTTTTATAAGAAATAACGCCACTATGGTTTCCAGCATAGCTTATCATGATTATAGGATCTTTA
Source organism: Microcaldota archaeon (assembly GCA_023247345.1). GTDB lineage: Archaea > Micrarchaeota > Micrarchaeia > Anstonellales > Bilamarchaeaceae > JAGVWJ01. The sequence goes on from JAHFGR010000039.1 coordinate 3,165, forward strand.
TTCTCTCTTGGTGCTCCAAGTGGATTATAAGTTTCTATATCAAAAGCAAGCGTACTGAGAGATATTTTATCAGTTTGTTCTATCCTAGTTATCTCCTTTATTATGCTGCCTTCTCGCTTGTAATGGATAATCGAGAAAGGAACAAGTTTCATATCTAGAACGAATCTCTTGGCAAATTGAATATTATATTCGTAGCAGGTAAATGGCATTGCTTGTTTTATTAACGGCACGTCGCTTGGCGCATGGCAAAAAACCTTTAACAATATTTTTCTTTTTCCACTCAATATTTTTTCGCAAGTCTCCACTCTCGAAACTTTAATTTTTTCCCCATTTTTCGCTTGCGTGTGTATCTTTTCAACGTCCTTTTTGTTGCTTTCATCCGTGTCAACATAAAAATAAGGTTCGTATTCCAGATGTAACCTTGTAAGTTTTTTTCCTTTAACTAAAAGTCGAACATATGTTCTATTATTCTTAACAATATAATCAGCATCTAAAAAATAGGCCTTTTTTATATTCATATAAGAATAACAAATCAAACATTTTTAACTTTATTAGTTTTTTATAAGATTGCGTATTTTCTCTCTTGGCTAGGGCTCCATTGAAATAACAACTACTAAAATTAAATAGGACCCAAATAAAATACTAAAAAAAGTAAAATAAAAAATATAAAAAAAGAAACTAAAAAATTATTCTCTCTCCTTTAGAGCTACTTCTTTGTCAATAAGTTCTTGGAGGACTTCTTCGTGTATAAATCGTCTTCCGCCGACTTTAACATGTGGAATTCTACCACGATCAAGTCTGCGCTCGAACGCATTTCTCTTTATACGGATAGTACTCTTATGGAGCTCTTTTACTGCTTCACTGACTGAATAATAGCTCTTGCTTATATGAGTAAGTGCATCAACAGCATCCTTTGGCACGAGCCTTCTAGTCCCGAATTTTACTGAAGGAATCGAACCCTTCTCTATTCTGCCTATGAAAGCGCGGAAGTTTATTGCTGAATTTGCTCGTTTATACTCGCCAAATGCTTCACGAACAGTAAAGAAGTCATTTTTAGTGTTAACGACATCGTCTAGTACTCCTCTCGGGATAAATCTCTTTCTCCCAACTTTTACATAAGGTACTGTACCACGTTCTATTCTTCCGCCAAATGCACGGAATGATATCGCAACGCCGTTATCTCTTAAGTAATCATAAGCTGATCTAACTGAGAATAAACTATGTCTCGATTCCAAGTCGTCCTCGCTAGTTTTCTGCTTATATAACTGCTGTGCAACCTTGTACACACTAGCAACAGAGCTGGATAGCGATCCTTCTACTTTATCGCGCTCCTTTTTTATCTCATCTACATCCAATGACTTATACTCATCTATTACATTGTCTTCAATTTCTTTTTCTATAATAATTTTCTTACCACGCGGCATAGTTGACCACCTTTGATATTTTATGATTATGTGTGGTATTACATATTAAAACAAAGCGTTTATAAATATAACACTTTTACCACTTACCCCTCTTTTTTGAATTTCAGTCGATATACAGCATAAAATACAACCGCAAGAATTATAATACCTCCTACAATGTAATGTAGTGGTACTCCGACGTTAGACGAGGGCGGTGTATCATTTCCTGTACTGTCGCCAGTTTCTCCATTATTGCCTGAATTATTGCTATTCGTATTGTTAGTATTATTATTTTGGTCGCTAGTGCCAAGTTTATGTGTTCCTTCTGCGCTTACCTTATTCCCATCTTTGTCTTTTATGTCTACAGTAAAACTTATCTCTGTTAATCCTTGCGCAACAGGAATCTCAGCGCTGTACTGGCTTGGTTTGCTCTGATAAACTGCTACTTTTTTTGTTCCACCATTTTCTGTTATATACAAAACATTTACATCTGAAGCAGAAATCCCGCTTGCAAACTTACCCTCGTCACTCGTGCTTATTAAGACGCGCAGTTTATTTGCTTCTTCAAGAACTTTAATATCATTTATTTTCGGCGGTGCCAAATCAAAAGCAATATTGTACTCTGAGTTTTCAACTAGATTAAGATCTAATTTTTTCTCTCTGCCTTGATATTTTATAACTACGCTATGGTATTGGCCGACGATTTTATCTATCTTTAATTGTCCACTGCCATCTGTCTCGTATTCTTTATCATCTATAGTTACGCTAGTTTTTAGCGGGCTTTCTTTATCATCAGTAGTAAATATTTTTAATTTATAAAAGGTCAACTGTATGCTAGTAATCAAGTCATTGTTTACACTAACTTCTTTTTCTTCTTTACCATCTAAATATTTCACAAATATTCTTGTATCTCCCTTAAATACTTTGAAATCACTAATGCCATTTACAGTTGTCTTATTCCTATTATTAACAAAAACCAAAGCGCCATTTATTGCAGAATTTTTTTCATCTGTAACAACTACTCGCAAGGAATAAACATCGAGATTAAAATCTATAATCGTCGGATGGTTCTGAGCTTTAATATTGTTAGTGAAGTTTCTTCCATCTAAACTTACGGAAATAGTAATTGTACAATCAACATTGGCTGGATTATTCTCAAGATTTTTAATAGCAAAACTCGCATTACCATCCTTACCTGTTAGTCTTGGTAAGGTTGTGAAATAGCCCTTTCCTGTAGATTTGTCTATCTGATATCTAAGCCTTACTGATGCGCCTTCAATTGGTCTTGATTTGCCGTCCAAAGCACGCACATTTACTGTGTCTTCGTACATGGCATCGCACCCATTTGATGCAGGTGCTGGAGGGATAGTAAAACCTTCGGTTACAATATCATGTCCGCCCGCACCAGAAGTATTCTCTTCTGCAAAAGCAAAACTCAGGATAGCTAATAAAAAAATTACCAAAATTAAAATTCGCATGGCATAAATAGAACGGAAAAATATAAAAATAAATCGAGCCCGAGAGGATTGTCAGTTGAAGCCCCTTTCACCTCTTAAATACCTGAGATCATAAAAAGGCACACTTTTGAACCCCTAATCTACTCGTAACTCCCGCGTTTGAGAGACTGCATCCGAAGCGAGTCGCATTATCCAAGTTCTGCTACGGGCCCGTAAATATGTTTAATTAGAATAAGAAGAAAATAAAATACTAATGTAAATCGCATTTTTTGCCAGACGCGTCCCGCCAGCCTTTTCCGAATTCATCAAATCTTAATGCTTCTTTCACAGTAAATATCGGTCCATCTCTACAACAAATTTTTCCATCTATCGCACACGCACCGCAGATATTTATCCCGCATTTCATATAGCGTTCAATGCTTAGCTCACAATAAATTCCTTTTTGAATGCAAATTTCTGCCAGACGCCGCATCATCTTTTCTGGCCCGCAAGAGTAAACAGCATCAAATTGTTTGCCTTCGGTAAACAGTGCGTTTACTGCATCTATTGCATTTCCATGAACTCCTTCGCTTCCATCATCTGTTGTGATTATTACTTTTGTCCCTTCTGCTTTGTTTATGTGGACAACATCTTCTTTTTTTCTTGCACCAATTATCTCAATGCTTTCTATTCCGCGTTTTTTCGCTTCTCTTGCCAAATAAGCAAGCGGTACAACACCGTATCCTCCGCCAACAAGAAGTATCTTTGATTTTTGGGTTATTGTTTTTGGTAAATTAAACGGTTTGCCAAGTGGTCCTCGGAAAGAAATCAGGTCTCCTTGTTTTAATGCGTGCATTGCGCCGCTGAATTTCCCAATGTTCGCAATTGTAACTTTAACTGGCGCTGCATTGCCTAGACTCATCGGTCTTTCTCCTATCCCCGGAATCCAGATCATTATGAATTGCCCTGGTTTCGCTTTTATACTCGCTGATAGTTCAAATGTTTTTATACGGTAATTCTCATCCGTTATCCTGGCTATTTTGCATGTTTGCATCTGAAAGCTTGGTTTTTTTGGGTCGACATCCATAATAAATAAAATCTCATATACTAATTAAAAGTATATATGAAAGTCCTTGTTGGTTCACCTGTTTCTAAGCATCATACTTATTGCACACCGCAATACCTAGAAGCTATAAAAAATCTAAGTTATAAAGACTATGATATTTTACTAGTCGATAATTCTGAGGACGATAAATGGTACAAGGAAATAAAAAATTCAGTTCCGATCGTTCGATATGGCTACGAGCACGAATCAGTAAAAACAAGAATGGTGGCCTGTAGAAATTATCTTCGCGATTACACGCTAAAAAACGGGTATGATTATTTTTTAGATCTTGACCAAGACGTTATCCCGCCTAAGGATATTATCGAGCGCATGCTTGCACATAAAAAAGACTTTGTCACTGGGATTTATTTTAATTATTTTGAAAAAACGCGCGGAAAATTGGAAAGGACACCAGTTGCGTATGCCTGGTTTAGAAAAAATGATATCGAAGAGATATTAAAAAGCCCAGATACTTTAAAGCAAACAAACCCAAATTTATATTCTGCATTACTAAAAACAAACTGGGATTTTAGCAAACTAATGCGACCACTAAGCGAGCAGGAAATTAAAGACAAGAAGCTTCTAAAAATTCGGGCTTGTGGGTCAGGCTGCGTGCTTGTTAGCAGAAAAGCATTGGAGGCAGTCGAGTTTCGCGATAACAAACAAGGTGGTTTTGATGATGTTTTATTTTGCTTTGACCTGCAGGATAAAGGATTTGAGCTATATGCCGATTGCTCAATAATATGCGAACATTTGACAGACAGACCCTGGAATTGGACGAGAATTGGAAACAAAACAGAAATAGTTTATAAATAATTGCGCAGATATCATATTGTTTTAGCTGATTTTATGGAATTTACAGAAGAGGAAACAAAAATATTACAGCAGTTCACGTCTAACGCGGATAAACCAATATTCGCGCTCGTAAATCTTCCAGAAGTAGTTAAAGGTGCATTATTTTCGCGCTATTCCCGCTCTGCCAAAAGCCTGCGCAGAGTACTTCTCGATGAGTTTATTCTAAAACCAGAAACCGGGTTTAAAGAGATAGTCAATTATCAAGTATCCAGCGGCGCAGCACAGGCAGTTGCAATAAAAAAAGCAGAAGAATTTTATGATCGAGTACTTGTTGGCTATGGTGATGACAGCGTTGCAGAGCTTGCAGGCGCGCACGTGGCAATCGAAGACATTTCAAACATCGCGACTAAAATTATCGAAGACGCTCGCATAGGTCTAAGCCCATTGGAAAAAAGCACGCGATATGTTTACTTTGATCAAAAGAGAGATGACAAGTGGTTATATTACGAAGAGCCAGCAATAATGCAAAGCGAATTTGCAAAAATTTACAAGGAAACATGCGATTTTTTATTCGAAACCTACGCGAAATTAATCCCTAATATTTCAAAATATTTTTCTGATCTTTATCCAAAAGATGATACAACAAGTGATCGTGCTTACTCAGCAAGCATACGGGCAAAAACATGTGATGTGCTGCGCGGTTTGCTTCCAGCATCGACGATAACAAACATGGGCATGTTTGGTGACGGTCGTGCTTATGAATATCTTCTTACAAAAATGTACGCTTCAAACATGCAAGAAATTCGAGCTATCGCATCAATGCTCCAAGATGAGCTTCGCTCGCTTATTCCGAGTTTTGTAAAACGTGCTAATGATAATTATGGCAGGGCAATGCAGCAATACGTCCAGAGCGTCGATTCTGCTACAGCAAATCTAGTTAAGGAAAAATTGAAAGATTTCAAGTTTGAAAAATCAGGCAAGCAAGTAGTTCTGGTTGATTATGATCCAAATGGCGATGAAAAGATAGTGGCAGCTATTCTCTATCAGTATTCGAAGATCCCATTAGAACAGGCGCACATAATAGCAAAGAACATGTCTGAACAAGAGAAGAGCGAACTAATTGCAAGTTATGTTGGCAAACGCGGAAACCGCAGGCATAAACCTTATCGGGCGTTCGAGCATGCTTTTTATACGTTCGATATCCTTGCTAATTTTGGTGCATATCGGGATTTGCATCGTCATCGTATACTGACACAACAACGCCAGCTGCTAACCTGTGATCACGGATATGATTTGCCGAAAGAACTTATTGATTCTGGGTATGATGCTGATTTTAAGAATGCGATGGAAAAGGCGAAAATGACATTTGATCAGATTGCCAAGAAAATGCCCGAGCAGGCGCAATATGTCGTGCCTTTAGCATATAAGATTCGCTGGTATGTAAAGTTCAATTTGCGCGAGGCGTTTCATCTTTGTGAACTGCGTAGCATGCAGCAAGGGCATCCAGATTATCGAAAAGTTGCCCAGGATATGTACTCAGAGATTAATCGTGTTCATCCTTCGCTCGGCAAACACATGATTTTTGTCGATATGAAGGAATACGCGTTCGAGCGATTGGATGCAGAGAAAAAACTTGATAAAAAATTAGAGGAAATGAAGAA